>JAIVHP010000318.1 GCA_020201045.1 Flavobacteriales bacterium | reverse complement strand
GTATTATTCGGCGTAATTGCGATCCGTATGAGACTTCGCGCTTGAGCTCATATCTATCAATTTTTCGGATTATTTGCCACATAGGTTTTACTTATGTCATCCTTAAAATTCATTGATTCATGATTTTATGTGGTTTACTTCATCTATTTGTTTTGGTTCGCAAAAGAGTTGTATCCCGGATGGAATGGCCATGGTTTATCGGTTTTATATCTCCACACAAAGGTTACTTTTGCCACATGCCGATCTATAAACGGGCATTCTATTGCGGATGGATTTAGAAAAAGAACTGAATAGGGGAAAAGGCGACTTGAAGGCCAATAAGAAACTGGCCGCTAAACTCCTTCTCAAAAAGCCAAAAGATTTAGATAAAGTAGCCCATGAGCTTCACGACGAGGCCTTCGATCACATCGATTGCCTGGAGTGTGGCAACTGTTGCAAAACTACGAGTCCGGGAATGCACGATAAGGATATAGAGCGCCTGGCCAATCATTTTCGCATCAAGCCTGCGGAGCTAATCGAAAGGCATATGGAACTCGACCGCGAAGGAGAGTACGTATTTCGCTCTGCTCCATGTCCGTTTTTAGGAGAAGATAATATTTGCTCGGTGTACGAGAGCCGCCCGTTGGCTTGCCGTGAGTACCCCCACACCAACCGAAAGCGGTTTTACCAGGTAGCGGAGATCTCCGTTAAGAACACTTCCATTTGCCCGGCTGTGGTGCGAATCATGGATGGTTTGCGCAAGGTTTACCTGAAATAGGGGAATCAAAATTTTTCAAATCGGCTAAAGGCTGCTGCCTCCAGCGCTCCCCGGTGATCGGGATGGGCGATTTGAATCAATGCCTTTGCGCGCTGACGCAAATTCTTCCCAAATAAATTGGCCACACCATACTCTGTAACTACGTAGTGCACGTGAGCCCGCGTGGTGGTTACGCTTGCTCCTTCCCTGAGAAAGGGCACAATTTTCGATTCACCGCGAGAAGTGGTGCTGGGGAGGGCAATGATGGGTTTTCCACCTTCGGAAAGCGATGCGCCGCGTATAAAATCCATTTGTCCGCCCACTCCCGAGTATTGCAGTTTTCCAATAGAGTCGGCGCAAACCTGGCCGGTAAGGTCAATTTCAATTGCCGAATTGATAGCCGTCACTTTGGGGTTTTGTCTTATTACCGCGGTGTCGTTGGTAAAGCTGGCATCCTTCATGGCTACCAGCGGATTGTCGTCGATGAAATCGTAGAGCTTTTTCGTGCCCATAGCAAAGGTGGCCACAATTACTGATGGGAGTACTTTTTTCTCTTCGCCGGTTACAACGCCTTTTTCCACCAGTTTAATAAGTCCATCGGTAAACATCTCGGTGTGCACGCCGAGCCGTTTGTGATTGCCCAGTTGTGCCAGTACCGCATCTGGAATGGCTCCAATTCCCATCTGTAGGGTTGCTCCGTCTTCTACAAGGTTGGCGATCTGTTCTCCAATTTCCAGTTCCACGGGGCCTACTTCGCGCGGTTTCGCCGCGGGCAGTGGTCGGTTTACTTCCACTGCGATGTCTATTTCCTTCCAGTGAATATTTCCATCGCCATGACTTCGTGGCACATGTGGATTCACTTCGGCAATTACCACTTTAGCGCTTTCCAGTGCGCCCAGCGTGATGTCTATTGAGCTGCCCAAAGAGCAGAATCCGTGCTTATCTGGCGGGGAAACCGACACGAGGGCTACATCAATTGGCAGAATACCCCGGCGGAATAAAATCGGCATCTCGCTAAGAAAAACAGGAATGTAGTCTGCGTTTCCAGTTTTAACCGCTCCGCGAACGTTGGCGCCCACAAAGCAAGCGTTGTGCCGGAAAGATTTGGCATATTTATCCTCCACGTAGGGTGCAGGGCCTTCGGTATGGATGTGGATAATTTCCACATCGCGCAGGTCTTCTGAGCGATCGCAGAGAGCTGTGAGCAAAGTTTGGGGAGTCATAGCTGCGCCCTGAACGAACACGCGCTGCCCCGATTGGATGTGCTTCACTGCACCTGCTGCAGATTGTAAAGTGGTTTTAGCGGGTATATGTCTCATATCTGGAAATTGGTTGCAAAGGTAATCAGGCAATGCCAAATTGCCCACCCTTACATGCGGAAGTACGAAGCGCCATTTACATCTACAATGGTTCCGGAGAGAAAAAGCGAAGATTCATCCGCCAAAAAGAGCACTGTTTTGGCAACTTCTTCGGGTTCGGCCACGCGGTTAAAGGGGCTTTCATTTATAAGCATCTCACCTTCCGGCGATTTAAGGATGCCCTCAGCCATATCGGTATTTACAAAACCCGGAGCCACGGCTGTAACGCCGATATTGTATTTGCCCAGAGCTTTTGCAAGCGACTGAGTGAGTGAATTAACGGCGCCTTTAGAAGCGCCGTAGGCCAGCATATCGGGCTCACCGCGAAAAGCTCCACGACTCGATATGTTGATGATCCTTCCCGATTTTTGCTCCATCATGTGTTTTGCTGCCCTGAAACAGCAATAAGCCAGTCCGTTGATATTGGTGTCCATCGTTTTATCCCAGGCGGCCAACCATTCATCGGGGGTTTGCTCCATGCTATTTTCAATGGCTATTCCGGCCGAATTCACCAACACATCTATGCGTCCGAACGCTTCAATGACGTCGTTAAAAAGCTGCTCAATTCCCTTCCGCGAGGAGATATCTGCCCGAAAAATCTGATGACCGCTACCCTGTAATTCGGCCAGGCAAGATTCGGCCGAAGTGCGGTTAGAGCGGTAGTTTATGCCAACCCGGTAGCCCTCGTTCGAAAATGCTATTGCCGTGGCACGGCCTATACCGCGCGAAGCCCCTGTAATCAGCACTGTTTTCGCTTTCATGGGCTAAAAGTGCTGAATTTGTCGCTGCTGCGAAAGAAAATAACCAGGGAATTCCCAACTTATTGGTTGATGTTCCAGGTTACACTCACCTGCCGGGTAATTTCAATTTTGCGTGCGTTGATTTCCACGTCTTCCATCCCCGACGAATCCATCATTTTGGCTTCGCTTCGATACACTAGCGGACTCGTTCCCTGGTCGCTGAATCCGTAGCTTATTTCGCGAATTTGCGCCAGCCCTACCGAAAGCGAACT
The DNA here is from genome assembly GCA_020201045.1 of Flavobacteriales bacterium. Lineage (GTDB taxonomy): Bacteria > Bacteroidota > Bacteroidia > Flavobacteriales_D > Cryomorphaceae > JAIVHP01. The sequence goes on along the minus strand of JAIVHP010000318.1, from coordinate 5,843 downwards.
TGCGAGGAGTTCGGCCTTTTTACGGGCATCGGCTGTAGCCTTAACAATGGCTTCTTCGCGCATGGTTTCCCGCTGATTATCAGATAGGTCAAAACTTATGCTGTATCCAAAGCTAAATTTTGGGTTTCGCAAAGTTTTTAGAATGGCGTTTAGGTTTTTGTCGGTGTGTTTTTCATCAATTTGCATGGAAACATTTCCGTTGTAGCCGATGAGTTTTTTCTCTCCGCGGCCCTGGTAGTGGTAATCTGGACGTACGCTAATTCCGATGCTGGTTATTTTCGATTCGTCAATGCCGCTTTTTATCAGGGCGCGCTGAAGCTCATTGTACATTTGCGCGACCTTTTCGTTGCAGGCTTCGTAGCTCGAATCGCTCACTTCCATCGGAATAGTGAGTTCCATATTTTCGGGAACGGCCGATACCACGGCTTCGCCTTTTACTTTTATTACACCGTTATCGGATTGCGCAAAGCTGAAAAGCGAAGCGAAAATCAGGATGAGCGCTGCTGTAAGTGTTTTCATGTTTTGTGTTTAAGATTTAAGGTCTGCTTGCAATGCCTGTGCCTTTTCACTAAAAAGCAGATTTTATAGGGTGTTAAATTAAACTAATTGGAGAGCAACTGCCAGGATGATAGTCTAAACAATGTTTTTGCGCGGTGCTCGTTGTCGCATTACCAGGAGATTGATTCCATAAGGTTTTTTTATAAAATGCTGTTATTGAGTGCTTAATGTTTATTATTTTTTTTTTGCAGCTAACTTAGATACCTTGAATTTTTCCAAGACTTCAATCAGCCCCCAATGAATGCCAACCGTTTTTTCCATATCGAAAGAAAATTGCTGCCCATTACCCAGTGCACTCTTCTCGCGAGCAACATGGAGTATTTTGATTGGCGTAATCCCAACTTGCTCTTCACCGTTTATTTTGAAAACTGCTCGAATTTACCGCGAACGGAAATATAGAAGCATTTTTATTTTATGAATGAATTGAGTTGGAATGAATAAAACTGTGAGGGTGAAGTCGCCCGCCGAAGAAAAGGCCGAAGCTTTAGAATTAATGCTGAAGATGACAACGGACCACATGACGGCTGTGGAAGGTGAATTGCGATTTAAGCAAGAAAAACTCGAAGCGGCGGCCAAACAGATCAACGAAAGCCTTGCCTTTGCATCTATTCTTCAAAATGCGATTATGCCTACCGGAATCGAGTTGGATCAGCATTTTGCCGATCATTTGTTGTTCTACCGACAGAAAGAAGCGATAGGTGGAAATATGCTGTGGATTAAGGAGCAAATATTACAGGTACTCTCAAAGTGGAACGTAAAGATGAGTACTTTACTATTTACAGCGATCCCGACAGCCAATTTCTAGTGTGCCAGGCAACGGAAGACTACGCGCCCATAGAAGACTTTAAAAAAACATTTGAGTTCATGGTTCCAATCGTAGAAAAGGGTGGTATTGGGAAAATTATTTTCGACAAGCGTTCACTTCGCGTATTTCATCAGCCATCTATGGACTGGTATTACACTGCCTGGAAACTGCAGCTTCTGGCTCTCGGATTGTCTGTTCACAGAAAAATTTTGCCCGATTTGCCTTATTTTGCCAAGGCCGTTGAAGCCGGGAAGCAAGACATTGCCAAAAACCATCCCGATTTTCCGTTCGACAAAATCGATGTCCAGTACTTCGATTTAATTGAAGATTGTATTGCGAATTGATTTTGCAAGGAGCAGATATAAATTCCAATTAACGTCGGGGTTCAACTTCCTAATTGCTTGAGTTTACTTATCCGTTAAGCCCTTTTCCGAAACACCGTAACGCTATAATGTTCTGGTAATTATCGAAATTATCGGGTAGAGCTGGGACGTATAATGAATTTTGCAAAACGCGCTTGTATATTGTTAAGAGAAACCCTTACCGAAATAATACTCAAAACTTTTGCTCTCTGCCCTGAGACTTTTATGCTGGAGAGATCACAAAACAGGAAGCATTATAAAAACAAAATTGATTCAGTATTAATTTTCATGAAAAAGCCTCCGCATACCTATTGCGGAGGCTTTAATTATGTTGATCGGGTGTAAATGAAAAATAGATTTCTCATTCCACCTTTAAAACTGTTCAAGGATTTGACCTAGGGTCTGGGTACAGCGCTAAACTCACCGTCTGATACTGTAATGTTGCCAGCAACCTGTCCTTCATCGTCAAGACGAACAGCGGTGAACGAAAAGGTTCCTTCAATCAGGTCATCTGTTGATGTATTGATTTCCAGCGCACCCGAAGTACCGTCGATACCCACAATGTAATCTTCGCCTTGAAAAGGACTATCTTCATAATGGCTGTAGCTGGTCAGATAAATATCGTCGTCCTGACTGATTCCCAGTTGGTAAGTTCCAACACCCGGGGCGTCAATGGGTTCGCCGCCGGTTTGAGCGAATGATAGATTAAATGTTATCGGGTTTTGGTCGAGAATATTGATGTCCCAGGTATGAATCCCGCTCATTTCGAATGCCCTGAAATCGGCGATTCCCGTGTGCTCTTTTTCCAGCTCACCAGAAACGGTAAAAGATGCGCTGCCGCCGTGACCACCGGTTTCGGTTGGTGATGAATTGTTGCTGTCGTCGTCGTCTGAGCATGAGGTAAATAGAAATAATAAAGAGAGTACTAATAAACTACTTAGATTAAACTTCATAGGTTTTGATTTGAATTACAATAGGTTGAATAATAGATTTAAAAAATATAATGCGGGCAATGTATAGATTTTGAAATAATCTGACAAATTTCGCGATGCAGGTATGTTTCTGAAAGCATTTGGATGCCAGAGCTGCGCCGATTTAAGGCTTTTCTAGATGTTAAGTTTGACTGTTCTATCCAGTCATGCCGGTGTTATCTTGCGTCAATTAAGTGAAAATTTAATCCTACACTTTTTTAAAGTGGGTACAAGGTGTAAACTAGACTGCTCTGGTATACATTTCCTTGAGACTGCTTTTTGTGTTGCGACTAAAACGCCGAACACATAAATTTAATACTTTGGCAGCTCCGCTCAGCAGCGAATTATTAAACAAATCCTTATGACAGCACAACCAAAAAACCCCTTTACATGGGTAGAGATTTATGTAGAAGATATGAGAAGGGCTCAAAAATTTTACGAAGCCGTTTTACAAATCAAAATGATTGAGATGGAAGCACCCGGTGATTTCCGGTGCCGGTGGAACGCTGGTGTATTTTGCTTGTGAAGACTGCGCTACAGAAACTTCACGAGTGGCCAATGCAGGCGGAAAAGTACTGCAAGAAAAATTCAAAATCGGCGATCACGGGTTTTGTTCCATTGTGATGGACACAGAAGGAAATACCGTAGGCCTGCATTCGATGAAGTAAGCGGATTGGAAGCAGGAGAGATGGTTTGTTTTTAGGTATATCAGTCTCTGAACTAAGTGAATGTAATTTCTTTCTACCCGTAGCAAAGACCCCGATGTTCTTGCTAGAGCAAGGCATTCAATTTTAGAATTTCATTCAATCCGTGAAATGACTTTAAATGCTGCAGCGGATAAATAGATCAAAGCACCATGTGTAGAATATTTCTATTACTGCTAATATCCACAATAGTGATTGCATCCTGTGCCGAACAGGAGTTTGAGAAAATACGGATTTCAGAAACTGACAACTCAGAATTGTACATCAACGATGGAGAGCGTACAGCTTTGTATTACTTGAAAAGTGTTCCCAGAGCTAGACCCATCGGAGCTGTGGTCATTTTTCCTTCGGCAGGGGAGACGGTAGAAGAATTGATCGAACAGGTTGATATTCCCCAAATGGCAGACGAGAGCGATGTTTTAACCATAATCCCATCGATAAACTGGGGAACGGAAAGTCGAAACGCGGAGATTGAAATGCTCAACAAAATTTTTGATGAAGTGGTAAGTCAGCACAAAGTGCCAAGGGAGAATTTCGTTTTGGGCGGTTTGTCTAATGGGGGAATGATTTCGCTTGCATATGCCCAGAGAGCAGTAGCTGAGCCAGATGATACGTTTTTGACCCCAGGAGGGGTTTTTGGATTAGATGTTCCACTTGATAAAGCACATATGTACGCCTATTGCCAAAGAGAAATTGAACGGGGTTTTTCGGATATAGGAGTAAGTGAAGCGCGCTGGATGTTGAAACGGTTTAACCAAACCTACGGAGGCTCACCCAATGAATTTCCGGAGCGGTATGTCGAAGCATCCATTTATTCCTACGGTGCAGAAAACGGTGGAAATGCGCAGTATTTGAAGAATATTCCAATCAGAATGTACACCGATCTGGATGTGGAATGGTTGCTCAATGAGCGAAGAAGAGACCTGTACGATTGGAACGGAACCGATATTGTTGCAATGGTAAACGATTTGAGAATGATGGGAAATCCAGATGCAAACGTCATCGTTTCCTCGGGAAAGGGCGAACGGCTCGATGGAAGAAGGCACCCCCATTCCTGGTCGATTATGGATAATCGGGATTGTATGGATTGGGTATTAAAGCTCTTTAGCCAAAAAGGAGCTGCCGCAAAGCCAGAATAGTTCATCTCGATCTCCAGAATGGGTGAGCTGTAAATCCATTGTGATTCAATCGGCTTTGACGTCAACCTGTACAATAGAACAGGATTTTACGAAGTTGAGCAAAACCACAAAACTGTAATGCATCTTTACTCAAAAGAAGCGATAACTTTGCCCTTCGAGTTTATGAGAAAAAAGAATGCACTTAACCATTGAAAACATCCTGTTAATTGGCTCTCTATTGCTATTTGTGAGCGTTGTAGTGGGCAAGACTTCTTATAAATTCGGCGTTCCAACTTTATTACTTTTTCTCGTAATCGGTATGCTCGCTGGTTCTGATGGTATTGGCGGTATCCGTTTTGACGACCCGAAGTTGGCTCAGTTTATTGGAATTGTATCACTGAATTTCATCTTGTTTTCTGGTGGGCTTGACACAAACTTTAAAACGGTAAAACCCATATTGAGGGAGGGGATTGCCCTTTCTACCTTAGGTGTTTTATTTACAGCTACTTCGCTAGGGGTTTTTGTGTGGGTCGTCACTGACTTTACAATATACGAGAGTTTGCTGCTCGGTTCCATTGTTTCATCGACTGATGCCGCTGCGGTATTCTCTATTTTACGCTCAAAAAGTCTTGCTTTAAAAACCAACCTTAGACCTACGTTAGAGTTGGAAAGCGGGAGCAACGACCCTATGGCTTATGTGCTTACCATCGCCTTCCTTACTTTGGTAATAAATCAAGATCAGAGCTTCCTTTCAATTATTCCGCTGTTTCTTCAGCAAATGATATTAGGTGGAATCGCTGGATTTGTATTCGGAAGGCTCAGTAAGTATATCATCAATAAAATAAAACTGGATTTTGAAGGACTCTATCCCGTATTGGCGATTACACTGATGTTTGTAACCTTTTCAGCTACAGATTTTGTCGGTGGAAATGGCTTTCTCGCAATTTACATCTGTGCGGTTTATTTGGGAAACCAATATCTGATTCACAAGAAAACGATCATGAAGATGTACGATGGTTTGGCTTGGTTGATGCAAATTGTGCTGTTCCTGACCCTGGGTCTTCTAGTTTTCCCATCACAAGTTTTACCTTATATGGGAGTAGGGTTAATCATTTCGCTTTTTCTGATACTCGTTGCCCGGCCAGTTGGTGTTTTTCTCAGCCTGATTGCTTTTAAGATGAAGTTGAGAAGAAGATTTTACATCTCATGGGTGGGATTACGCGGGGCAGTTCCAATTGTATTTGCCACTTATCCGCTATTGGCTGGAATTGAAAAAGCCAATATGATCTTCAATATTGTTTTCTTTATCTCGGTTACATCGATTA
>JAIVHP010000317.1 GCA_020201045.1 Flavobacteriales bacterium | reverse complement strand
TCGATGTAAGTCCATTCATCATCTCCTTCAATGCGGTATCGTATTGCGGCATTTGATTCGCTCGCCAGGTTCCAGCTAAAAGTGTACACGGTATCTTCCGTAAGGGCGTAGTTGAATGAAAAAGGCGGAAGACAGATGTCTTCACCGCAATTGTTCATCAGTAATTCAAGGGAGTTAAAAGCATTTACCCGGCCTCCGGTCATCACTTCATCAGCCAGGTTTTCTACCGGGTCTACACCGTTAAAAAGTGCGTATCTCACATAATCGGCTCCCAGTTGCGGGTTGTCGCGTACCATTTGGGCAAAGCTTTCGCAAGGTGCGGAGTAGAGCAAAGAGATAACACCGGCCGTGAGTGGTGAAGCAAAAGATGTTCCCGAAGTATTGGTGTATCCGTCAGCGCCTGCGGTGGTGAATACACTTTGTCCCGGGGCTCCCAGGTCTACTGTTTCAATTCCAAATCCGGAAAATGTGCGGACATCTGCGTTATTGGTGGCCGTTACACTCACCATGTATTCACTGTCTACGCCGGTGGGAATATCGCCAACCACGTCGATGTTGACATTGTTATTGGCGGTAGCTCCGCAACTTAAAATTCCGTAAGTACCAAGCGTGTCGTAGTATGCCGCCCAAAGTGGTACATCGTCGGGGTTTCCATTGTCTATTCCCCACGATGCGTTGGTAACTACAACGAATGCCCCGCGTTCTCCGCCGGTTTCGTCGTACAATTGGCGCTGAACCAATGGGTAGGTATAGGCTTCAATTACGGAAGCTTCGTCGAAGAGACTCTCTCCAGATACCGACATAATTTTTATGTCCCAGTTGGCTCCGGCAGCGCCTAGTTCGTTATTTCCCGTGGCTCCAATCATACCCATTACATTGGTGCCGTGGCCGCCATTGTACACACCTTCGTCAGATTCAGATGCCACGTCCCAACCGCGGTAATCGTCGATGTATCCGTTCTCGTCGTCGTCTATTCCGTTATTGGGAATTTCGTCGTGATTAAACCAGGCATTGTCAATCAAATCGGGGTGAAGTAAATTTCCGCCTTCTATTACGCAGGCCACAATGGTGTCGCCAAGTGCAGTGAGTCCGCCAGTGGTGATGTCCCAGGCCAGGTCGCTGTCTATGTCGGCATTTTCTATTCCGCCATTGCTACCGTCGTTTACGTGATGCCATTGCTCGTCAAAATCGGTGTCATTCGGCGTGGTTTCTCGGGGGTACACGTAGTGGTTCAACTGTGCGTTTAGTACCGCCTTATCTTGCCGAAAAATCCGCAGCAGTGCTTTTGCACTCGTGGCTTCCGCATCGAATTGCAGCAGGTAAATATTCATTGGTTTCGAAAGGAGCTTTTCTACTTTGAGATCGTTTTCCAATCCGGTAATACTCTGGTACTGCGATACGATTTCATCAACATCCGAGCGGGGTTCAAACTGAACGAGAAGTTCATTTTCCACGTAATCCATCTGCGAAAGCAGGGGAGTGGTCACAGTAATAAAGGCAATGCCGAGGCATAGGGTAAAGATTTTCATAGGCGTATATTATTTTGCAGTTTCTAAAAGTACAAATAACCCCGACTATTCCAGAATTCTTAACGGGTCTGATAGGTTGGTTTAAGCGGTGAACTCCCGATTATATTGGAAAGCTAAGCGGATAAATACACGCGTTTTACCCGATGGGAGATGTTCGTCATTACTTCGTAGGGAATGGTTTGCATCTGTTTGGCAAAAGCGTAAATGTCCTGGTTATCTCCAAATATTTCAACTTCATCGCCTTCTGCACAATCTATTTCCGAAACATCTACCATACACATATCCATACAAATGCTTCCCACAAAGGGGGCGAGCTTATTGTGAACCCAAACCGTTCCCGCGCCGTGGCCCAGGGAGCGCGGCAGCCCGTCGGCGTAACCAATGGCTAGTACGGCAATTTTCGCTTCCCGGTCAAAAATGCGCTTTGGATTATATCCCACGGTTTCTCCCGGTTTTACATGGCGAATTTGCGTTATGCGCGTGGTTAGGCGGCTTACGGGTTTTAGCTTCGCCTTGAATTCATCGGCAGGTGCTGCACCGTACAGCGAAAGCCCGAGCCTTACCATTTCGAATTGAGCTTCGGGGTAGCGGAAAATCCCCCCCGAGTTTAGCACGTGGCGCTTGAAGTCCTTTTTTAGAATATTCTTCAATTCGGTTGATGCCGCTTCAAATTCGGCAATTTGTTTATGGGTCATTTCGTCCATAGCCGGATCATTGCTGGCGGCAAGGTGGGTAAAGGCGGCGCGAACTTCCAGTTGGGGCGATGCGGACAAGAATTCCCCCAATTCGGTTATTTCATCGCGGTTAAAGCCGAGGCGGTTCATGCCGGTGTTGATTTTGATATGAATGGGGTAGGGATGGGTAGCCCCGCTTTCATTTACAGATTCCAAAAAGGCTTTGAGCGTTCTGAAACTAAATATTTGCGGCTCCAGATTGTACCGAATCATGGCGCGATAGCTCCTGATCTCGGGGTTTAATACCATAATAGGAATGGTAATTCCATTGTTTCGCAGTTCAAATCCGGCATCGGCGTAAGCCACAGCCAGGTATTCCACACCTTCGTCTTGCAAGAGCCGCGAAATGTCGTAGCTGCCGTTGCCGTAAGCGAAAGCTTTTACCATTACCATGATTTCGGTGGTTGGCTTCAGCATTTCTCGAATGGCTTTAAGGTTAAACGACACTTTTGCAAGGTCTATTTCCAGCTCTGTTTCGTGCGCCTTTTCTTCGAACCGCTCTATGATGGCCTGAAACCCCAGGCTCTGGTCTACCTTTACCAGAATGTTTTTTCGTGAGAAATCTATGTCGGCAATGGATTTGGTAAACGCTTCCGCGGAAGCGTAAAACTCCGCATCGTGCGATGAAAAGTGTTCGGCTGCGTTTTTAATATCTCCAATCCCAATGATCTTTATGGGTTTGTACTTTTTTAGAAGGCCCGAAATACGCTTGTAGCTTTCGCTGGAAGGCGATTGAATCTCGCCGCTCAACACGATAATATTGCCTTCGTTTCGCGTTTGCCGATTCAAAAACTCTAGGGCTTTTTCGACTCCATCATAGGTTTGGGTATTGGCATCACCAATCAGGATAGACTGGTTGATCCCTTCAATCTTAAACAAGCGTTGGCCTGAATTTTTATTCATTCCGAGTTGATTTGGATGCTTCTGTTTCCACTCATTCAATGTTTTTGCCGCGGCTTTGTTCTTCGAGATAGGCTTTTCTGCTCAGCGGTTGGTATTGGTCTGCTTCGCCCAGAGTAACCTGTTCTGTTCTGTCGCTAATGCGATGGGAGTAATGCGCAAGTTTACCCGTTTTCACACAAATGGCGTGCACTTTTGTAACGTATTCGGCAATAGCCATAAGGTGGGGCATGGAGCCAAAGGGTTTTCCTTCAAAGTCCATATCCAAACCGGCTACCATCACCCGCGTGCCGCGATTGGCCAGTTCGTTGCAAACATCCGGAAGCCCGGCGTCGAAGAATTGCGCCTCGTCTATCCCCACAACTTCGGAGCCTTCGGCGTGATGCAGAATTTCTTCGGCCGAATTTACGGGAGTGCTATCGTGTGTATCCCGGTTGTGGGTTACAATATTCTTTCGGTGATACCGATCTTCTATAATGGGCTTGAAAACAATGACTTTTTGATGGGCAATTTTGGCGCGGTTAATCCGCCGGATGAGCTCTTCGGTCTTACCAGAAAACATCGATCCGCAAATGACTTCTATCCATCCTTCTCCAGCTCGCCGTGAATTTCGGGTGTCTTCTAAAAACATAAGGTGGGTATTAGCGGGATTTATTGGCCGCAGTTGCAGCTAAAAAATTAATTTTGTGCATGTGCTAAATTAATGATTCGCCGCGGGTTTATACACTATTCGAATGCGCTGCGTTTTAAAGGCAGTTGAAAAAGTTGAAACAATGACGATTAAAGCCATACTCGACGAGTTGAATAAAATGTCCGAAGCTCTGGAGTCGGGTTCTCTGGAAACCGACGACGTTTTGAAAATGACGGAGCTCACCCGCCAACTGCACGAGCGGATGATTGTAATACAGTACAAAGCCTTTGAAGAGACGGTACAAACCGATAGGCGAAGCGCCGAAGCGGAAGTTCACACGCCCCAGACCGAGAAGGAATACGCTCCCGATGTGAAAACAGAAGAGACCGAAGAAACCGATTCGGAAAACCGCGTTGCCGAAGAGTTCGAAGTTTCGCCGAATCAAATTTCCCTAATCGATTCCATCGAAGAGATCAGCGAAATGGAAAAGAGCCTAAACGAAACTTTTCACGGCGAAGGTGGGGCGAGCCTGGCGCAAAAATTGAATAAAAAACCCATCGAGAACCTGAAAACGGCGATCAGCATAAACCAGAGATTTTTGTTCACGTCGCGGCTTTTCGACGATGACAAAGAAGCCTTTGAATTGGCTGTAGAAAAGCTAAACAGCTTTACATCTTACCTGGAAGCCGACGACTATGTGCAGAACAACCTCAAGCGAAAATTCGAGTGGGAAATGAAAAACCCAACGGTAAAGGAAATGATGGAGCTCATCGAACGAAGGTTTCTGTAATGCGGCATCTCATCACATCGCTTTTTCTTTTCGCTGCGGCATCGCTGCAGGCCCAAAACCTGGAAGAAGTGAAGAAGCACGTCGGCCTGCTCGCATCAGATGATTTTTTTGGAAGGGGCTACGTAAATGACGGGGGAAACATAGCCGCAGAATATTTGGGCGATGCTTTTCGCGATATCGGTGCCAAACCCATTGGCGAAACGTATTTCCAGGAGTTTATTTTTGATGTAAACACCTACCCCGAAAAGTTGGTGGTGAGTTGCAATGGCGCCGAACTTCGAAGCGGGTACGATTTTATTGTAAACCCGAGATCGGGAAGCGCAAGCGGAGATTACAAGGTGGCGTATCTGGATTCAACCCATTTTCAATCGCCGGTGAGCGGAGTGAAGCTGGGGAAGAAAATGCCCGTCGTAGATCTAACCGGCATAGATACACCCGCAGAAGTTTCTTCATTGCACGAGTTTAAGCGCGAGGTGCTCCAAACCAAGCCGGTTGTGGTGCTCAATCCCGGAAAACTAATGTGGTCTGTGGGCCAGCAGGTGAGCCCCTTCGCGGAAATTGAAGTGCAGAAAGACCGGTTTTGCGCCAGCTCCAGGAAGATAAAACTGGAAGTAAAAAACGAAATGCGCAGCTACCGCGCCCAAAACGTGGTAGGCGTAATTCCGGGTGCAAACCGCGATAGCTGTGTGGTGATCACTGCGCACTACGATCACCTCGGCATGATGGGCGATGCGATCTTTCCCGGAGCAAGCGACAATGCCAGCGGTACAGCTATGATGCTAGACTTGATGAGTCGCTATGCATCCGAAGAGCCCGAGTACGATATGGTCTTTATCGCTTTCGCCGGTGAAGAAGCCGGGCTGGTAGGATCGAAGTATTTTGTAGACCACCCCCTTTTTGACCTCGAAAAGATCAAAATGTTGATCAATTTAGATTTGATGGGCTCTGCCGCAGAGGGAATCGCAGTTGTAAACGGTAGCTTATACCCCGGGAAAATGAAGCAACTGGCCGAAATTAACCGGAATGGGGATTTGGTTGATCGCATAAAGCTCCGCGGTAAGGCGGCCAATAGCGACCACTATTGGTTTTCGGAAGCGGGGGTGCCGGCCGTCTTTATTTATACCATGGGAAATGTGGAAGCGTATCACGATGTGTACGATCTGCCAGAAGGACTCGACTGGGCGAAGTACGAAGAAGTTTTTACCTTGATCGCTTCATTTATCAAACTACTCTAAAATGCTTTATCTGGTGCCCACACCGATCGGAAATCTGGGCGATATCACCTTCAGGGCAATTGAGACCCTAAAAGCGGTAGATGCGATACTGGCGGAAGATACGCGGAATACCGGTAAATTATTGAAGCATTATCAAATCGACAAAAAACTCCTTCCTTTCCACGCCCACAATGAGCATAAAATTCTCGGTAAAATTTTAGAGCGCCTTGAAGATGGAGAAGACCTGGCGCTCGTTTCTGATGCCGGTATGCCCGGTATTTCCGATCCGGGATTCCTGCTCGTGCGCGCTTGCATAGAAGCAGATGTAAGGGTAGAATCTCTTCCCGGAGCTACGGCTTTTGTTCCCGCACTGGTAAATTCGGGGTTTCCCTGCGAGCGTTTTTGTTTCGAAGGGTTCTTACCGCATAAAAAGGGACGAAAAAGGCGGATGGAAGACATTGCCGAAGAACGCAGAACCCTGGTTTTTTACGAATCGCCCCACCGCATCGTAAAAACCCTGATCCAGCTTGGCGATGCACTCGGAGCAACCCGCGAAGCATCCGTCTCCCGGGAGCTGACTAAAATTCACGAAGAA
>JAIVHP010000316.1 GCA_020201045.1 Flavobacteriales bacterium | reverse complement strand
GTCTGGTAAGCGAGGGCGACCCGGGATTTTACGACGATGCCTGGTTGATCAAAATTTCCGAAACCGGTGAGCTTATCTGGGAAAAAACCTTCGGCGGCGACCGAGGCGATAATATTGAAGACATCGTTGTGTTAGACGACGGAAGCATCGTTTGCGCGGGAATCAAAGAGTTTGCCTTTGCCGGAAGCTTTCAGGGATGGATTTTCAAAACCGATGCCGATGGAAATATGATCTGGGAGAACACATTCGGAGGTTCTTTGTTTGATCGTTTCCGGTCGCTCGTGTTAGCAGATGATGGTGGATTTGTCATGGCTGGAGAAACTGATTCCAACGACGGGGATATAGATGATAACAATGGGCTTTACGATATGTGGCTGGTGAAGACGGATAGCGAAGGCAATCTCGAATGGAGTCAAACTTACGGTAGCTCCTCTATCGACCGGGCAAGTGTACTCAAGAAACACGCTGACGGAGGATATATAATGGCCGGCTCTGCCCTGGCCGGAAATGGAGATGTATCTGAACTCACCGGCATCAGGGATATATGGGTGGTTTGGACAGATGAAGATGGGAACATACTTCAAAATAAAACCTACGGCAACGAATCTTCATATAGTTTGGGATATGATCTTTACGGTCCGGTAAACGGCGGCAATTGGATACTGACAGGAACGATAGCAGATTTGCTCAACGACAATTCTTCTGGCGACACCTGGATAGCAGAAATTGATGGTTTTGGCGAAGTGATTTGGAGCGTGGCATCAGGGGGCAACGGCGAAGATGCAGACAGCAGAGTATTGCCCACAGAAAACGGTTACCTGATTTCGGGTTCAACTGATTCTGAAGATGGCGACCTCGAATTTCAAACCAATGCGGGCAGTCGAGACTTATGGGTTTACAACCTTGAAATTACGGTAAATACAAGAGACTTGTCTGATCCATCGATTGTTGTTTTTCCCAACCCGACAGAGCAGGTGCTGCGCGTAGCTGGCATGGATGCCGTCCGCGAAATCCGCTTATTCGAAATGGGGGGTAAAACGGTCAAAACAGTTGCGAATCAAAATCACATTAACGTTTCAGAATTGCCACCGGGCACGTATACCGTCGAATTCAGAAATGAAAACACAGTGGTAACACGAAAGATAGTGATCCGTTAAACTGGCGAAAACACAATGAAAAAGCAGTGAAACGGAAGACGAAGTGAAGATTGTATTGCCGGAAGTGGTTTTTAAATGGGTGTGAGTTGTTTTGTTCTCCGGGAATTGACCGAGATGCCGATTTCTCAAATTGATACAGATCCAAACAATTGCGAAGTATTTGATTTTTAAATGAAAATCAAATTTTACTCATTGAGCCACTCGGAGAATTTTTTATACTTCCCATCTACTATTTTCTTGCCTAGTTTTTCGAGATGATCCAACTCTTTCAGCACAAAACTTTTGTTTCTATCCTTGAGAGCCAGGCTCAAGACCTTCTTACCTTCTTCGCCTTCCGGTGGAGAGAAATAAGCGTAATATTTTCCCTTGTCGTCCAGCCCTCTCTCAATCGATAGCTTTTTTAAGCCGCGCGCAATCCTATCAAACTCAAAAAGTGACTTGTCGATGGACGCTGGTGGAGCATTGAAGTCTATTGAATCTCCTACGAGCAAACTCCCGTTTTTCCCGATCAAATCTATCTTGTGTGGCGCATATATTCCCGATACTAAGTCGGGCAGAACTTTATACGAAGTATCAATCCTTTTGAAAGGAGCGGTCTTGAGAATAGCACGAACTTCTCTTTTGAAATTTGGCGTGCCGAATTCCTTTGCTACGCCCATTTCAGAATCCACCAGTTTTCTAAACAGCACTTTGAAACTCTGCTCACTCACTTTAGTGGCGATCGGTTTCGGCTTGGAAAAATAAAACACGCCATTAGAATAGGTATTTAGATAATCTAAAGTGGCACTATTAAAATCTGATCTGAAATAGCCCAGCTCATCACTTCTATGGTCTCGACTAATCTTTTCCTTTAAACTTTCCAACCAGTGCACAATGGTGCCTTTATCTAAAGATTCAACCAGTTTCAGTGAGATGGATAGCTTCTTTTTGGAATAGTCAAAGAATACATTGTCATCATTGATAACGAACAATCCAATGCATATTTTCTCATCCACCACGGATGAAGACCTTACGTAAAGCTCTGATGTAATCGCTGCCATGTCGCTAAAATTCAAAAATGAGTAAAATATGCTTTCATTTCTTCCATAATACTTTCATTTCGGGACGAATCAAAAACGAAAGTTTCCACACGATGTTTTAGACTATCACTTATTCCCCAATCGGAAGGAGATTCATTTAATCTTTCTACTATCGAGTCTTTTTCTCTGTTAAAAGTATTAAAATACTCGATAAGTATTGCACTTAAGTCTTCATATCCCAAGTATCGACAAATTGCTGTCCCATAATCGGTTCGCAAAATGTTTGCACCAATTGAATCCTCGCGCACGGGGTGCAGGGAGTCTTTATATGCATCTCCACCGAAGCATTGCACGTGGTCAATGGCATAAATCTTTGATGGTTCTGCTGTACCTGTTGATCTTATCAAATTGAAATTCGCATCGCTTCTGTCCATATTCTTAAAATGGAGATCAAAAATACCAATTTTAATAAGCGCTTCCGGGTTTGAAATTCGATTGAAGTCGTGTTTGTTGTTGATGAAATCGGTTTTTTCGGCCAAAATCTGATTCGGCCTAATCTCTTTCGATCCAAAGCCAAGAAGCGACGATCCCAAAATGGGGAACTGTTCAACAAATAAATCTGGTTCGTACTCCATCAAGCTCGCATCTGGAATAGGGAGCCCCAGTAAAGTACCCACTGATTTACAAACATACTCGTAATATAAATCTACCTCGTCGCAGCTCCCTACTGCAAATTTGCAGTAATAAACTTCGAAATCTTCACCCATCACGATATAAGGTCTACTCTGGCTGGGTACTACATCTTTGACCGATAAAATTCGAATACGGTTCATTTCAGCCCGAATATCGCGTTATTATCTCAATTTCAAAGCACTTGCCTTTGATCTACCTAGATGCCTGAAATCTCGATTCAATGCCCGCAGCGTAAAGCCACTCATTTTCGCTTTTCGTCTATCCATTCAAAAGGATTGCTCTCACCTTAACTCGCAGTGCGGGCAGCACTTCCGCTTCGAACCAGGGATTTTTCCGCATCCAAATTCCGTTGCGGGGCGAAGGGTGAGGTAAGGGAAAGTATTCGGGAAGGTAATCTTCAAACCTTCGCACCGTTTCGGTGAGATTTTTTTGCATTCTGCTTCCCAGATAAGCCCTTTGCGAATATTGGCCGATAAGGAGCTTGAGCTCGATGTTTTCCAAATAGGCGAAGAGCTCATCGTGCCAGGTTGGAGCACATTCGGGCCGTGGTGGCAAGTCGCCGCCTTTTCCCTTTCCGGGATAGCAAAAACCCATGGGGGCGATGGCAAAGTGGTCTTCGAAGTAGAAGGTCGACTCGTCAACTCCCAGCCAGGCTCTCAGGTTTTTACCGCTTTGATCCATAAATGGAATGCCCGATTGGTGGGCAATTCGTCCCGGAGCCTGACTTACGATGGCGATTTTACTGCGTGCATTTCCACTTAAGATGGGTTTGGGCCCAAGAGGGAGGTGTTCGGCGCAGAGGGTGCAGGTTTTTATCTCCGATATGAGGTTGCTCATATCCCGAAAGAAACGAAAAAAGAAGACGGTGGAATCTGTGGACCATCGCAAAGGACGAATACACTTTAATAATGTTACCGATTCTAATCGCGAATAAGATTTTGATAGGTTGCTACGGATAGGCGTTTGTCAAGAAAAGTTTTAATGTTTGTCTCATTAATCGCTTGCCTTAATCACTAAAACGGTGACCCAAAAAATTAGCGCTGACGCTTGAGCTCCGCCGGATGGCGGAGGGGCTCTGCGAACTCTGCGAAATGCTCTGCGACCCTCCGCAATTCTGCGGAGTCCGAGTATTTGCGTGAAATACGCCACATCTCTATGGTTCACGCGGAGATCGCTAAGGATGCGCAAAGGACGCAGAGAGACTCGTGCCACAGCGTAATCAAATTTTAATCTATATTTTGATTCTCGTTGAAAAAAAGAATTAAGAAACTAGGGGCTTTGCGAGCTGCGTAAATAATTTAAACAGATATCCAAAAAAAATAGCGCTGACGCTTGAGCTCCGCCGAAGGACGCAAGGTGCACTGAGCCCCGAAACGAGTTCGGGATTGCTCCGCTTACCCCGAAACGAGATCGGATTTTCGCGAAAGGCTCTTAACATTGCATTTCTACCAAATCGGCCAAAATTCAAAAAGCAAAGACCACGACAAGGATGTCCAATCTACAGGACGTTGAGCAGAGCTCTTATCATTTCATCGAAACAAAAATCCCGCTAATTGCAGCGCGAAGTAGAATTTGTAGTTTGATATCGCTATATTCGTAAGCACTGATTGTCAGGCTTAGTCCGGAATCATTTTAACCAATCATTCGTATGAAAACTAGACTCCTCATGCTTTGCATGATCGTGTCTGCCAATTGTCTTGTTGCGCAGACTTTCACTAACACGACCGGTATTTTGAACAACACATGGGGTAGCACACCCTGTGTAGCAGACATGAATGGGGATGGATTAGATGATGTTGTTACCCTGGTAACAACGTCGGGAAGAGATATTTCAATAGACTATCAGCAAGCAGATGGTTCCTTTAATCAGGTTATCTACGATGTAAACGCTACCATTACCCCCAGCTGGAGCATCGCTGCCGGTGACTTAAACTCGGACGGGTATTTAGATCTTATGTTTGGCGGTGGTTCCAGAGTCGCTTTCTACCTTTCAAACTCAACAGGCACAGCCTATACCGAGCAATACATAAACGATTATATTTTCAGTCAGCGCACCAATATCGTGGATATTGACGGCGATGGAGATTTGGACGCTTTTGCCTGCCACGACGTTGACCTGAGTCATCCGTACCGCAATGATGGTACAGGGTTTATGACTGAGGACCAAAGCCTGATCGAAACCATTCCACTTGCTGGAAATTATGCGAGTGTTTGGACTGATTTTGACAATGACGGAGATACGGATTTGTATATCGCTAAATGCCGTCAGGGATCTTCGACTGGAGCAGTTACGCGAGAAAATGCCTTGTATGTAAACGACGGGAATAATAATTATTCGGGTAATGTAATTGCCGATTACGGTCTCTTTGACAATGAGCAATCCTGGGTTACCATCTTCGAAGATTTTGACAACGATGGTGATATGGATACCTACACGGTTAACCATACCGCACAGTGCTTCTTGAGAGAAAATGATGGTACTGGTTTTTATACAGATGTGAGTGCCGGTAGTGGTCTGGATGTATCAGACCTGGGCTCCTGGGCACTGATCGGTGCCGATTTCGATAACGACGGTTGGGTGGATATGCTTATGGAGTCAAGCAGTGGTATTGACAAAGAGTTTTATCACAACAATGGAACGGGGGATATGACCTTTACGGGATATCCACTTCCATTTAACAAAGGTGCGTTGGGCGACCTGAATAACGATGGCTACATAGATGTCTTCACCGGACAAACCCTCTGGATGAACGACGGTGGAAGCAACAACTATTTGAAAGTTGCACTGACAGGTACCAATTCAAATATCAATGGAATCGGTGCCAGGGTAGAATGCTACAGCGATATGGGCATGCAAATAAGGGAATGTCGCGCCGGAGAGAATTTCAAACCAATGAGCTCACTCGACTTATTCTTTGGTTTGGGTGCAGACACCGAAGTAGACAGCATCATTGTTCGTTGGCCTTCCGGTCAGGTAGATGTCGTAGAAAACCCTGCAATAAACACACGGGTAAGTGTTCTGGAAGGTCTTTTACCCGCGCTTATTCGAATAACCCACATCGACCCCTACACGCAAGAAATTACCATTAAGAACTTTGGTGGAGAACCCGAGGATATAAGTGGTTACCGACTCTGTTCTGAATTAGATTGTACCTCCGACCTTAGCAGTCTGCCTTTGACTAGTGGTGACTTAAACCTGGCAACAAATGAAGAAGTTACCGTGGCGTGGACAACCGGCTCCGGGTTTACAATAGCCGGTGCCGACATGGCGCTATTTCTGCCAACAGGCGACACCAATATTGCGGATAACTTAGTGGACTTTACGCAATGGGGAACCGCTGGAAACGGAAGTGAATCCGTAGCAATTGATAAAGGAATATGGAGCAATAATGACTTTATCCCCCTCGGGCTCGCATACGCTTACATTGGAGACGGAGATCAAAACGGAGTTACTTTTTGGGAAGAAACACCCTTCTGTCCGGCACCTACAGATGGGCAAGCTTCTAATGCGACACCCATGGGTGCTGACTTAT
>JAIVHP010000001.1 GCA_020201045.1 Flavobacteriales bacterium | reverse complement strand
AAGGTTCACGCGGAGATCGCTAAGGAAGCGCAAAGGACGCAGAGAGACTCGTGCCACAGCGTAATCAAATTTTAGTCTATGTTTTGATTCTCAGAAATAAAGCGGTTTAGTTATATGATAGTTCCCCTATGAGCGGTGCTGCTATTATCTATTTTGATAATTGATATTTAACTGATTATCGCGTTATTATACGTTGATAATGGTTTCAAAACAGTAGTAAAAACTTTATGGAAACTCCATGAAAAAGAAAGGACTATTCTGCAATGACTCAATTGGTGGGGCTGAGATATAAAAGTTTCAGAAACGCGTGACGTAGAAAAAGCTCAATCTCTTTCTGCAATACTTCATAAACTGTTCGCTTTAAAAGCAAAAAGCCCCGCCAGTTTGGCGGGGCTTTTGCGGTCCGGACGAGACTCGAACTCGCGACCTCCTGCGTGACAGGCAGGCATTCTAACCAACTGAACTACCGGACCTGGTATATACTTCCCTTTGGAAGCGGTGGCAAAAGTAAATCATTTTTTGATTGCACAAAACACTTCGACTAAAAAAGTTTCTTCCTTTTTGTAATATACCTCAGCAGCACGTGATTAAAACCTTCGGTAATATCTGCTGGAACGAAATCTATACCGTATTGGCCGCATTTTAATTCCAAACCTTTCAGAAATGCATTCATCTGCTCCAGGTAAGTATCTCTTATTTCGCTTGGATGCGCCTTTACCTGCTCGCCCGATTCTGCATCGATAAAAGTATAAGGCCTGTTCTCGAAGTTGAAGTCGAGTTCGGTATTTCTATCGGTTATGTGGAACAGCACAACTTCGTGCTTGTTAAATTTTAAGTGCTGTAGCGCAGAAAAGAGTTCATCTTGCTTTTCCGAATTGTCGAACATATCGCTCAAAATAACAATGAGCGATCGTCGGGGCAATCGCTCGGCAATTTCATTTAACGCATCTACCGCATGTGTTGATTTGGTTGCGTTGGCGCCTTCCAGGTAAGACTCCATCTGCGAAAACAAAAATTTATGGTGCGATTTTGTAGACTTTGCCGGAGAGTGGAAATCTACCTGATCTGAAAAACTGGTCAACCCCACAGCGTCGCGTTGCCTTCTCATTAGCTCGGTGAGAGCAGCGGATGCATAAGTGGCAAAAGTGAGCTTGCTGTGCTTGTCGTCGCCTTTGGGCTCAGGATAGCGCATAGACTCGGAAGTATCTAGAAGAATTCTACAGCGTAAATTGGTTTCTTCTTCGTATCGCTTAACAAATAGTTTCTCAGTTCGCGCATAGAGTTTCCAATCTAAATGGCGGGTGCTCTCTCCTGTATTGTAGAGCCTGTGCTCGGCAAATTCTACCGAAAATCCGTGAAATGGGCTTTTGTGGAGACCCGTAATAAATCCCTCTACAACCTGATTTGCCAAAAATTCGAGGTGCGTTAAGTTTTGATACTTCTTCCGATCTATATTAATAGCCAAGACGATCTGTTTTTAAAGATTAACGAAGAAACGGCTTTTAAATTTAATGCGGTAATTGATTTCTTTGGAAGTGATGGAAAAACGGTATAAAAGCAGAAAAGAACACCAAGCGGTGTTCTTTTCTTACTACTCTACTATTAAACTAACCTATCAACCAGCACTTTGATTGTGACAGTATAACCCGTAGTGTTCAAAATGGTTCACAGAAAAACATTTTTTTTTTCAAATCCACTCTCCTGACGTTATAATTTCGTATTTTCATTGTAGTTTATGACGGGATTTAAATTTCTGAAATACGGTATGGTGCTGATTATTCCCGCTCTTTTTTTTGCGGGATTGGCCTACGGTGGCTGGCTAAGTTTTGGCGCCGTAATTTTTGCTTTTGGATTTATACCCCTGGTTGAAGTTCTTTTTAAACCAGATATCCAAAACCTCGGTGCTGCTGAAAGGGAGATGCGCAGGGAAGATAAAAAATACGACTTCATGTTGTGGATTGTCGCCCCCGTTGTTTATGCAAGCGTTGTTGCGTATCTGGTTGCAGTATCAAACCAACCCTTTGAGCGGTTTGAACTTGTGGGATTAACCTTATCTCTAGGCGTTGTTTTGGGTGGCATCGGCATCAATGTAGCCCACGAGTTGGGGCATAGAAACAATAAATTTGAGCAATTTTTAGCCAAGGCGCTTCTGCTTCCCAATGCCTATATGCATTTTTTTATAGAGCACAACCGCGGTCATCACAAAAACGTGAGTACCCCCGGAGATCCGGCATCAGCGCGCTACAACGAAGCACTGTATAGCTTTTGGGTAAGATCTGTAGTTTACAGCTATATATCCGCCTGGAAAATTGAAAACAAGAGGCTGCAAAGATTGGGGAAGTCCAAATTCTCATGGCAGAATGAAATGCTTCAATTTCAAATTATAACCGCTCTTTTTTGGATTTCCATTTTCGCACTCTTTGGTGCTAAAGTTACGTTGCTCTTTACCGCATCGGCAATAGTGGGGTTTCTCATGCTCGAAACGGTAAACTACATCGAACACTACGGGCTTCAGCGATTTAAAGTATCCGACAATCGCTACGAAAGAGTGCGGCCCATGCACTCCTGGAATTCAAACCACATTGTGGGAAGGGTAATGCTCTTTGAGCTTTCGCGCCACTCAGACCACCACTACCAACCGGCAAAAAAATATCAAATTCTAGATCACCACGATCAAAGCCCCCAAATGCCCACCGGATATCCGGGCATGATGCTTCTTGCACTGCTACCTCCGCTGTGGTTTGCAGTGATGAATCCCAAAATTAACCGGGAAGAAAGGACAAAAAGCAGCAGAGCCGATTTCTCCGTCGCTGAAATATCATAGATTAGCGAATCTTAAAAGTGATTTATGGCCTTTGGAGAAAAGGATTATCTCGGCAGAGAAGACCGGTTTAAAGACCGGTCGCTGCGAAAGGAAATTTTCATTGTTATTTTCGGGACGCATACGCGCGCAGGAAAACTTTTCGATATAATCCTTCTGGTATTAATTCTAATCAGCGTAGCCGCCGTAATGCTCGAAAGCGTAAGCTACATTAAAAACGAGTACGGCACAGCCTTGGTGGTTTTAGAATGGGTGCTTACTATTCTCTTTACAATCGAATACTTTGCACGCATCATCGTGGTTCAAAAACCCGCAAAGTATATTATAAGTTGGTTTGGACTTATCGACTTATTTGCCATTTTACCCACCTATTTAAGCCTGTTTTTGGTAGGATCGCAGGGGCTTGCTGTAATTCGCGCCCTTCGCTTATTGCGTATTTTCAGAATATTAAAACTCACACGGTTCGTTTCCGAATCTGATAAGCTCGCCCAAGCCATCTTGATGAGCCGCCATAAAATCACGGTATTCTTCATGTTTCTGATGATCATCGTGTTTATCCTGGGCAGCATAATGTATTTGGTGGAAGGTGCCAATAGCGGATTCAACAGCATACCGCGAAGTATTTACTGGGCAATTGTGACGCTTACCACCGTGGGTTTTGGGGATATAACGCCGACGACCATTTTTGGGCAGATGATTGCATCGGTAATTATGCTTCTGGGTTACTCTATCATTGCCATTCCAACCGGAATAGTGGGCGCCGAATTTTACAGGGAAGTTTTTGATCAAAAAAAGCCCGAATCTGAAGAAAGCGATCAGAGCGTAAAGTGTCATGTTTGCGGCGAAAGAAAACACCCGCCCAAAGCTCAGTTCTGTCACAACTGCGGTAGTGAGCTTCCCAGGGAAAAGGATGAAAAAGAAAAAACTTGATTTCGGGAATTAATCTTAATAACCTTGTCTTAATAAGTTTGTCTCGAAACAACGTTCCACCCTACCCCTTTAACATATATTTGATTATAGAAGTTAACCTTCAGCCGAAATGGATAAAGTATTGATTACACCGAGACTCCCGCATTTAAAGCTGATTTTTATCGCGGCTTTTATGTTGGTTTTCTCCTTTG
Organism: Flavobacteriales bacterium; assembly: GCA_020201045.1. Classification (GTDB taxonomy): domain Bacteria; phylum Bacteroidota; class Bacteroidia; order Flavobacteriales_D; family Cryomorphaceae; genus JAIVHP01. The sequence continues at coordinate 14,577 of JAIVHP010000001.1, read as the reverse complement.
CCGATGCCCAACTAAGCATCACTTGTCCTTCTGACATCAGTGAGAACAGCGACCCGGGGCTTTGCACTGCGGTTGTTACCTTCTCAACACCAACCGGTTCGGGAAGTGGAACGGGAATTACGGTATCGCAAACTTCGGGCTTGCCTTCAGGAAGTGCTTTTCCGGTTGGCACCAGCACCGTGACCTTCACGGTTACAAATAACGAAGGCGATTCGGAGAGCTGCTCATTCGATGTAATAGTTACCGATGTTGAAGACCCTGTTTTCGATTGTCCCGACGATATTTTAGTTGATGCAGGCGAAGGAGAGTGCACCGCAACTGTCGTTTTCGATACGCCCGATGTCACAGATAATTGCGGCGTGACCACCATTACCCAAATTGGTGGACTCCCCAGTGGTTCTGATTTCCCCGTTGGTGAAAACAACATCGATTTTCAGGCGCAAGACGACGAAGGAAACTCTGCCTTTTGCCGGTTTCAAATTATCGTAGCCGATATAACCGATCCTACCATTACCTGTCCGGATAACATCTCAGTGGGTGTTTTCAATTCTTGCGACACAAGTATTACTTACACCGAACCCGTTGGAACCGATGCCTGCACTACCCCCACAACCACTCAAACCGGTGGCCTTGGTTCCGGATCGTCTTTTCCCATCGGTACCACCATTGAAGAATACACCGTAACAGACGAAGACGGTAATACGGCAACGTGCTCGTTTTCTATTACCGTAACCGATGCCGCACCGCCAGAAATAACCTGCCCAGCCGATATCACGGTAAACACCGCGCCAGATGAGTGCAATGCCATTGTGAATTTCGCCGATGCAACGGCAACTGATAACTGCCCGGGAGCTATAAACATCACCCAAAACGAAGGGCCGCTTTCCGGAGATGCCTTTCCAGTAGGTACAACTACCGTTGAATTCATCGCTACCGACGTGGCCGGGAATAGCGCTACCTGTAGCTTTAATATAACGGTAGAAGAAAATATTTTGCCGGAAATTGATTGCCCGGAAGATATAGCAGTCGATACGGATGCCGGAACCTGCGAAGCTGTTGTGGTCTACACACCGCCTACCGGTTCTGATAATTGCCCCGGAGCAACTACAACACTGACTTCCGGACTAGGCACTGGTTCCGCTTTTCCGGTAGGAACTACAACAGAGACCTACACCGTTACCGATGCTTCGGGAAACGAAGCCACATGCAGCTTTGATATTACGGTATCAGATAATGAAAGTCCCGAAATTTCCTGCCCCGCAGATATCACCGTATCAGCCGATGCCGGCGAATGCGATGCCGTGGTGACTTTTGCCGATGCCACCGCAACAGATAACTGTCCGGGAGTAACGGTTTCCCAAACTGACGGGCCAGCTTCGGGTTCGGCATTTCCAGTTGGAGATACAACCGTAGAATTTACCGCCGAAGATGCAGCCGGAAACACCGAAACATGCAGCTTCACAGTAACGGTAGAAGACGATGAAGACCCGGTAATCACCTGTCCGGCCGATATTGCCATCAGCATCCCCGGCGGAGACTGCACCACAACACTCACCTATCCCGACCCCACAGTTACCGACAATTGCCCCGGCGCCGTTTTTGCTGTGATCAGCGGCCCGGAAAGCGGCGATGAAGCAGCGGCCGGCGACTACGTGGTGGAACTCGAAGCCACCGATGTAGCGGGAAATACAGCAACTTGCTCTTTCAATGTTTCCATTGAAGAAACTTCCATCCCCGTTTTCGATTGCCCCGACGAACTTACTGTGCCAGCAGATGCCGGCTCATGCGAAGCGGTAGTAGCATTTAGTGCACCCACCGCGAGCGATTCCTGCTCGGCAGTAACCGTAACGCAAACAGGCGGCCCAGTCAGCGGAAGTACTTTCCCGGCTGGTTCAACCGCTGTTGAATTTACCGCCGAAGATGAATTCGGGAATACCGAAACATGCTCGTTTAATATTGTTGTAGAAGACCAGGAAGTTCCAGAAATCAATTGTCCCGCAGATATCACCGTATCAGCCGATGCCGGCGAATGCGATGCCGTGGTGACTTTTGCCGATGCCACCGCAACAGATAACTGTCCGGGGGTAACGGTCTCACAAACTGACGGGCCAGCTTCGGGTTCGGCATTTCCAGTTGGAGATACAACCGTAGAATTTACCGCCGAAGACGCTGCCGGAAACATCGAAACGTGCAGCTTCACAGTAACGGTAGAAGACGATGAAGACCCGGTAATCACCTGTCCGGCCGATGTGGCCATCAGCATCCCCGGCGGAGACTGCACCACAACACTCACCTATTCCGACCCCACAGTTACCGACAATTGCCCCGGCGCCGGTTTTGCTGTGATCAGCGGCCCGGAAAGCGGCGATGAAGTATCAGCCGGCGACTACGTAGTGGAACTCGAAGCCACCGATGCAGCGGGAAATACAGCGACTTGCTCTTTCAATGTTTCCATTGAAGAAACATCCATTCCCGTTTTCGATTGCCCCGGAGACATCACTGTACCGACAGATGCCGGAGTTTGCGAAGCGGTAGTAACATTTAGCGCACCCACCGCGAGCGATTCCTGCTCTGCAGTTACCGTAACGCAAACAGGCGGCCCCGCCAGCGGAAGTACTTTCCCGGCCGGTTCAACCGCTGTTGAATTTACCGCCGAAGATGAATTCGGAAATACCGAAACCTGCTCGTTTAATATTGTTGTAGAAGATCAGGAAGTTCCAGAAATTACCTGTCCCGCAGATATCACCGTATCAGCCGATGCCGGCGAATGCGATGCCGTGGTAACTTTTGCCGGTGCCACTGCAACAGATAACTGTCCGGGAGTAACGGTCTCACAAACTGAAGGTCCAGCTTCGGGTTCGGCATTTCCAGTTGGAGATACAACGGTAGAGTTTACCGCCGAAGACGCTGCCGGAAACACCGAAACCTGCACTTTTACCGTAACGGTAGAAGACGATGAAGACCCGGTGATCACCTGTCCGGCCGATGTTGCCATCAGCATCCCCGGGGGAGACTGCACCACAACACTCACCTATGCCGACCCCACAGTTACCGACAACTGCCCTGGCGCCGGTTTCACTGTGATCAGCGGACCGGAAAGCGGCGATGAAGTATCAGCCGGAGATTACGTGGTGGAACTCGAAGCCACCGATGCAGCGGGAAATACAGCGACTTGCTCTTTCAATGTTTCCATTGAAGAAACTTCCATCCCCGTTTTCGATTGCCCCGACGACCTTACCGTGCCAGCAGATGCCGGCTCATGCGAAGCGGTAGTAACATTTAGTGCACCCACCGCGAGCGATTCCTGCTCGGCAGTTACCGTGACGCAAACAGGTGGCCCCAGCAGCGGAAGTACTTTCCCGGCCGGTTCAACCGCTGTTGAATTTACCGCCGAAGATGAATTCGGAAATACCGAAACATGCTCGTTTAATATTGTGGTAGAAGACGACTCCCCGCCAGAAATCACCTGCCCCGATGAAATTGTAACGGCGAATGACGCGGGAATTTGTGGCAGCATAGTTAATTATGATGTGCCAACTGGCGACGATAATTGTGGAATAGCATCGGTAGTACAAACCGAAGGACTGGGACCGGGAAGTGAATTTCCTGTGGGAATTACAACCGAGACGTATGTCGTAACCGATGTCTCTGGAAATACGGACACCTGCTCGTTTACAATCACGGTGGTAGACGAAGAAAACCCCGAGATTACATGCCCTGCCGATATACTGGAGATATTGCCCGACGGCGATTGCGAGGCCATCGTAACATATTCCCTGCCGGTTGCTACCGATAATTGCGGAATAGAAAACCTTGAGTTGATATCGGGATTGGCGAGCGGAAGTTCGTTCCCCACAGGCGAAAACACGGTAACTTATGAAGCCACCGATGCAGCGGGGAATACCGCGACGTGCAGCTTTACAGTGACTGTACAGGAGAATGTGGATCCCGCCATCGATTGTCCTGCTGATATTAGTGTGCCTGCCGACGCAGACTTGTGCGGAGCCACGGTAACGTATACTGCTCCGGAAGGATTGGACGACTGTCCGGGAGCTACCACTGAACAAATTGCCGGATTGGGAAGCGGATCGTTTTTTCCGGTAGGCACCACCACCGAGACCTATGAGGTAACAGACGCAAGCGGAAATCAGGTCTCCTGCTCTTTTACGATCACCGTGACGGATGAGCAAGATCCGGACATAGCGTGCCCGGAAAATATTACGGTGCCGAATGATCCCGGCGATTGCGAAGCGATTGTAAACTTCGACCTTCCCGTGGTAAACGACAATTGCGACGATGGATTGACGCCGGTACAAACCGCAGGGCCGGCATCGGGAAGTGCTTTCCCGGTTGGTACAACAACAATTTCTTTTGAAGCAACCGACCTTGCCGGAAACACGGCATCGTGTTCGTTCGAAATAACAGTTGAAGACACCGAACTTCCCGAAATAACATGCACGTCAGATATTGTGGTAGATGCAGCTTCGGGCGACTGTGAAGCTGAAGTAAATTATTCGATACCAACTGCCACAGACAATTGCCCTGGAGTAGTGGTAAACCTAACCGAAGGGCTGGCCAGCGGAAGCGAATTCCCCATTGGTATTACTACTGTTACTTACGAAGCAGTTGATGCCGCGGGAAATGTTGCATCTTGCAGCTTTACCGTGAGCGTTTCAGAAGATGTTCCACCTGAAATCACGTGTCCCGACAACATTGCAGTAGACAATGACCCCGGTGCCTGTGGCGCAGTAGTGGCATACGATGCGCCCGTGGCCACCGATAATTGCGGCGATGTGGAAGTAGAACTAACTGCCGGACTTGAAAGCGGTGTGCTATTCCCCGTGGGCATTACAACGGTGACTTACACAGCTACCGACTTATCGGGGAATGAAACGACCTGCTCTTTCAGCGTTACAGTAAATGACAATGAAGAACCTGTGGTTGTTTGCCCCGACAACATCACCTTAAGTGCTGCCGAAGACGATTGCACACAAATCTATGATTTTGAACCTCCGGAAGCTATAGACAACTGCACGGAGTTTCCCGATATTGTTCAAACAGCCGGACCGGTTACGGGTAGTGTCTTGCCTTTGGGCACCACTTCTTTTGAGTTTGAAATCACCGACGATGCCGGAAACACAGGCATTTGCGCTTACGACGTTACTGTAGTCGACGATCTTCCGCCCGTTTTCACAGAATGTCCGGAAAGCTTTGATGTTTTTGTCGATGCCGAATCATGTGAGTCGGAAGTGAGTTTCGACCCTCCTGCGGCAACAGATAATTGCGAAGTGAATATTACTCAAACCGCTGGCCCCACCAATGGCGATGTGCTACCTGCTGGAACATACAATTACGTATTTACAGGAACAGACAATGCCGGTAATACATCGGAGTGCGCATTTACAGTGAATGTGCTGGATACGATTTCTCCGGCTATATCGTGCCCCGAGTCTTTTGAAACATGCGAATCACTTGTTGAGTTTGATTTAGCCACGGCAACAGATAATTGTGGCATCGATACCATCGTGCAAATTGAAGGGCCGCAAAGCGGTACGGATTTTCCAGTGGGCGACAACACCATAACCTTTGAAGCAACCGACCTGAGTGGAAACGCAAGCACATGCTCATTTGTAATTACGGTATTACAAACAGCGCCCCGTGCAGATGCAGGTGGCGATCAAAATATTTGCGAAGAAACCGAAACCACCCTTCAGGGAAATGACCCCGGACAGGCAACAGGAACCTGGTCGCTTCTCTCGGGAAGCGGTGATATTTCTTCGCCGAATGCCCCAAATACGGATGTAACCGGGCTGGAACCGGGAGAGAACAGCTTTATCTGGTCGTTAGATCCCGGAAACGGCTGCACCATTGAAACCGACACGGTAATTGTAACCGTTGAAGAAAATGTGATTGTAGACGCCGGAGATGACCAAATTATATTCGCAGGCTCGAGTGTTACCCTCAATACCATCCTTCAGCCATCGGGTGGAGACATCATCTGGGAACCCGAAGAAGGACTGAGCTGCATCGATTGTCCAGCGCCAACGGCATCGCCAGATGAAACCACACTCTATTTTATTACCTACACCACCGCATTGGGTTGCGAAAAAACAGACTCGGTTTTTGTACGCGTATTCGAAGAGCTTCCCAACACCATTACTCCTGATGGAGATGGAGTAAACGATGTATGGAATATCCCAAATATTGAAGATTTTCCGGATGTTTACGTGGTAATCTACAACAGATGGGGGAACGAAGTTTATAAATCTACCGGTTACAACGATCCATGGGACGGCACGCAAAACGGCAAAGATTTACCCACGGGCTCTTACTACTACATCATCGACTACAACCTTGATGGTAAAGAAAATTTGAATGGAACTGTTAATATTATTCGATAGGGCATGAGAACTAAATACTCCATACTTACTGTTCTGGCCGCAATACTCGCATCGGGTTCATTCGCGCAACAACTGCCGCAATTCAGCCAGTATATGCAGAATATGTACGTACTAAACCCCGCGGCATCGTGCCTTGAAAGCGATATTGATATAAATTTAGGATACAGGCAGCAATGGGCGGGATTTGACGGTGCACCGCAAACCTATTACCTCAGCGGTTCGGTAAACCTTGGCAAACAGCCCGAACAGAGCGGCGCTTCGTACTCCATTCCCATTAGCCATCGCAGCCTTCTGCAAACCCGTGAAGAGATCAGAAAAGCAAAGCACGTAGTAGGCGGACTGGTTGCGGTTGACGAATACGGACTGTTTAAGCGCACTTCGGTTATGGCGAGCTACTCATACCACCACCCCATTTCAGATAAATATTGGATTTCGGTGGGGACGAGCATGGGTTGGTACGGATTAAACTTTGGTGCCGACAACGTTATTCTCGAAAATCCCACAGACAATACTTACGGCGATTTCATCGCGAACGGAAACCGCTCCAACCTGTTTGACATCAATGCCGGACTGTTTATTTATTCCGACCGGCTTTTTCTCGGGTACTCCGTTTACCAAATTGCCCAAAACGAAATTAATCTCGGAAACGAGAGCAGCCCGGTAAATTTGAGTCAAGCCAAACTAAACATACACCATTTTGCGACCCTGGGCTATTCCATCCCCGTAGCCGATAAGGTAGATATTACACCGAGTGTGATGGTAAAATTGCTGGGGCCTGCGCCGGTATCATACGACTTAAACCTCAGAGCCGAATTTAACCGTAAATTTTGGCTGGGCGTTTCATATCGAAACGAAGACGCCATTTCGGGACTGGCCGGCTTGCGGGTCAACGATTGGCTTAGGTTTGGCTATGCATATGATTTTATCACATCAGATATCAATAACTTGAGTAGCGGAAGCCACGAGTTGGTTTTGGGTATTCAGCTCGACAGAAAAAACGAAAGGTAGCATGTCAAAGAAAATCGGTCTTTTAGTGTTCTTCGCCTTCATTCAATTCGCCGTGCTTGCGCAGAATGATACCATCATTTTTGCAAAGCCGCAAAAGCTCGGCGAAACGATTAATACCGGCGCCGAAGAAAGCTTACCCATTCTTACATCGGGCGGCGAAACCATGTACTTTGCACGAACTTTTCACCCTTCAAATACCGGCGGTAAAATGGCCGGGCAAGATATTTGGTTTGCCCAAAAAAGCGGCGACAGCTTTGAACGAGCCAAAAACTTATCGAACTTAAATAACAAGCGAAATAATGTTGTGGTTGGAGCAGCGCGCAATGGCTCGAGGCTTTACCTGCTCAACCAATTTGAAGGCGACCGAAAAACCATCCCCGGGCTTTCTTATTCAGATTATAATGATTCTCTCGGCACCTGGAAACCGGCCAAATCTGTTGCCGTTCCCAATCTCGACGTGAAAGGTAGTTTCTACAGCGCTTATGTGGGCGAAAACGAAGACTACATCTTATGGACGCTACCTGTAGAAGGCGACTCTGCCGGGAATGATTTATTCATAAGTCTTTCTGATAATAGCGGTGAATCCTGGTCTGAGCCCATGCCCCTTGGTGCTGATGTAAATTCTGAATTAGACGAAATAAGTCCTTTTTACGACACCGATCGAAAACTGCTGTTCTTCGCAAGAAATAAGACATCAAACAAGGACGATTACGATATTTACTACACGGAGAGAACCGGTGAATCCTGGACCAGTTGGTCGGAACCCGTGAACGCCGCCGATCTGAATTCGGGGAAATTCGACGCTTACTATTTTTCCGGAAAAGACGGCTCCATCTACTTTAGTAGCAATCGGAACGATTCGCTGTCAAACATCTTCCTGAGTGAATTTAAGGAACTAGAGCTGGAAGAAGCAGACTCAATAGAAACCGACTCGATTGAAGTTGCCCTAATAGACGTTGAAAAGCCCGACCCGGTGCTCATAATAGAGACAAAAGACGGGACTTCTACCACTAAGAGCTTGAGCAGCCTTACGCGTGAGGAGCTCCTGGCCGAGTCAACAAACATTCGGTTTGTGTACTTCGATTTCGATAAGTACAACATCACAGCGAAATACATCGAAGTGCTCGACGATGCCGGGGAAATACTCGACAACAATCCGGACATAAACCTAAAAATAATAGGACACACCGATGCGGTAGGTTCCCACGCATACAATCAAATACTCAGTGAAAACAGGGCGAGCTCTACCAAAGAATACCTTTTGATACACGGTGTGGAACCGCAGCGAATCGCCACGGAGGGAATGGGCAAACGCGAGCCCTACGCTTCTAACCTCACCGAAGAAGGGCGCGCGCTGAACAGGCGTGTTGAGCTCTTCTTCACAAAAGTGGAGTAAGTTAATTCGTTACTTTTTGCTTCGCTTCTTTTTGGTTGTTTTAGACTTACGGGTATGGAACGCCCCCTGGTAATTCGGATCTCGTCTCCGCTTTTGACTGTCGATTTCAAGATTGATTTCCTTCTGCTCTCCCGGTATAAAATCGCCTTTCTGCACTTCCTGCGGAAAAGAAGCTTCCGGAATGGTTCGCTTAATGTATGTTTCGATATCTTCCAGAAAGTAGCGCTCCGCCTTATTAACCATCGATACAGCAATTCCCTCGCGGTTTATCCGAGCCGTTCGGCCAATGCGGTGCAGGTAATCTTCCGAAACCTTGGGCAGCTCAAAATTCACAACGTGCGAAACGCGATCGATATCAATACCGCGCGATGTAACATCGGTGGTTACAAGCACGCGAATTTCGCCGGCTTTGAAAGCATCCAGGGCATTGATTCGGGTATTTTGCGCCTTGTTTCCGTGGAGTACCCGCACGTCGCCCACATTGCGACGCTCCAGGTATCGAGAAACCCGTTCAGCAGCATCCTTGGTTCGGCAAAACACAATCACCCTATTCCAGGTTTCGTCCTTGAGTAGATAAATTAAAAGGTTGAGTTTCGTTTTGAAGTTCTCGCCGGGGTACCATATCTGCTTTAGTTCCTTAACCGGTTCGTGAAAATTTGCACTTTCTATCCGTATGGGAAATTCGAGAAATTCTGCTGCCAAATCTTCCACCCGCACGGGAAAAGTTGCCGAGAAGAGCAGGTTTTGACGCTTGACAGGTATAATTTCCAAAACCTGTCTGAGCTGCGGCATAAAGCCCATTTCCATCATGCGGTCGGCTTCGTCGAGTACAAGTGTATTTATCTTACGGGTAAAGATGTGCCCATAGCTGTACAGATCGATAAAACGACCGGGTGTACTCACCAAAATATCTAAACCGGCCTGCAATTGTTCTACCTGAGCCTTCTTCCCTACCCCACCGTAAATACACCCCGCGCGCAAATCTGTATAAACAATCAGTTTCTCGAGTTCTCTAAAAATTTGAATCACCAATTCTTTAGAAGGTGCGAGCACCAGCACCCGCGGGTGATCGCCCTGAGCGTACTTCGCCTTGAGCACACACGGTATGAGAAAGGCCAGGGTTTTTCCGCTACCGGTTTGGGCAATTCCGAGAATATCCTGACCCGACATGGCCGGCACGATCGCCTTTTCCTGAATCTCGGTGGGGGTTTCAATCCCCATATCAGACAGCGCATTCAGAAACTGACGCGTAATTTTTAGGGCTTCAAAGCCATTCTTCATGCCGCCAAAGTTAAGTTTTAGCTAATTAATACGGTTCGGCAATTGAAGAAAGACGAAGATTCTTTATAAATCACTACTTTCGCGAAACCTATAACCCTGCACAGTCCCAAATGGGAGAAAACAAGGCCTTCGAAGATATACGCCCCTACCTGGATAATGAAGTACCGCAAGTGGTAGAGAACCTGCTACAATCGCCTTCATTTTACACCGTTATGCAATATGTTCATCCCGACTGGGACGAGCAGAAAGTGCAAAGCGTGATGGCCCAGGTGAAAACAATACACGATTTTCAAGATCGCGTAGCACATCCCTCGATGCGGAAATTGATGGACAGCACCATAGAAGAGCTGACCATCTCCGGTCACGAAAAATTATCGACCGGCGATTCGCGGCTCTTTATTTCCAATCACCGCGACATTATTTTAGACTCTGCCATTCTCAATGTACTTCTTTTTGAGAAAGGGGTTGGCACTTTTCAAACTGCCATCGGGAGCAATCTGCTTACCACCGAGCTCGTGGCAAACCTGACCAAACTGAATAAAAATTTCGTAGTCAAGCGAAATACCGCTGCACGGGAGTTTTACGAAAACTCCATGCGGCTGTCGGCATACATCAGGCACGTAATCACAGATCAGAAAGAAAGCATCTGGATTGCGCAGCGGGAAGGCCGAACAAAAGATGGTTTGGACAAAACCCAACCGGGGCTTTTAAAGATGCTGAGCATTAATTGCGATGACCCTTTGCGCGTTTGCTTTAAAAATCTTCGCGTTACCCCCGTAGCCATTTCTTACGAGTACGATCCCTGTGATGTGCTAAAAATCCCAGAGCTCAAGGCGATATCGAGGGATGAGAAGTACGAAAAAGACCCCAACGAAGACCTGAATAGCATTCTTACCGGGCTTACCGGAAACAAGGGCAGAGTTCACATCAGTATTGGGGAAGTGATTAACACCGAACTCGATCAACTTGCGGATTTTCCGGCATTAAACGACAAACTGCGGGTTCTTGGCGAAATCATCGATAGGCAAATTTTCAAAAACTACCGCATTTGGCCCACGAACCAATTGGCCTACGACATCCTGGAGAATCAGGTAAAAACACAGGATGTATACGAAGGGCTCAATCCTGAATCGTTTATTTCAGATATGAAGAAACGCCTGGCCGATGCCAATCTCCATACCGAAGAAGACTACAAGTGGTTGCTCAACATGTACGCCAATCCGGTTAGGAACAGCCTAAACGAACTCGTTTAAGACCATTTTAGAATTTCGTCTATCGTTTGCGTTGATACCGAGTGGTAGTTTGGCCGTGCCTTCTCATAAACTTCTTTTGCCCATTTCAGGTGTTCATCGGTCTCGCTTAGCTTTTGATAGAGCGGTTCTAAAAATTTTCGCCGTCCCACGGATACTAAAAACTCTTCCATAGCCGGAAAAGCCTTGCGGTAATTGCTTTGGATGGCGTGTTCATACCAGGCAGCGGCAATTTCACTATTTCCGGTTTCCGTGAATCCAAACGCAGCGTCGAGCTCGCTCATTTTCGAAATGGATAAACCACCTTCCAAACCGCGGATAAAGTAAAGCCACTCGTGGGTAGACCAGTCTTTGGTCTCCAATTTACTGGCTGCCTTTTCGCCGCTCAACCAGGCTTCACGCGCTTCGTCTACCTTCGCAAAAAGCGATGAATTGGGCTTGGGAAAGTTGTCGGGAATACCCGGTTGGAATATCCATTCGTGTACGTCGGGTTTTTCGTCCAACTCGCTGAGCAAATTTTCGCCCAGGTAAGCGATAAACCGCTCGGTTGTCATGGTTTTAAAAGCATTTTCGCTGAAGTAGTTTCTCAGGAATTTATCGAAGCGCTCTCTTCCGACTTTTTCTTCGAGCATTCTGAGAAATAAAAATCCTTTCTCGTAGGCGATATCGGTCATTCCCGCATCGGGATCTCTGCCTTCCAAATCGAGTTTTAAGTGGGTGTCGGGGCTGGTCTCCCCAAGATCGTCGATGGTGTGTTTAAGGTCTTGCAAGCCCAGTTGATTGAGCATTTCGGCGTAATCTTTTCCATAAAGAGCTTCCATAATGCGCTTTTCGAAATAAACCGTAAAGCCTTCGTTTAGCCAAAAATCATCCCACGTGGCATTGGTAACCAGGTTACCGCTCCAGCTATGGGCAAGTTCGTGAGCAATTAGCGAAGTAAGAGAGCGATCGCCAGCTATAATTGTAGGCGTGGCAAAGGTGAGCCGTGGATTTTCCATTCCACCGAAGGGAAAGCTCGGCGGTAGTACGAGAATATCGTACCGATCCCATTTGTAAGGGCCGTAGAGATCTTCAGCAGCAATGAGCATTTTTTCCACGTCGGCGAACTCGTAAACGGCTTTCTCGAGCATAGCTGGCTCGGCGTACACGCCTGTTCGTTTTCCAACTTCTTCAAATTTTAAATCGCCGACGGCCAACGCCATCAGGTATGGCGGAATAGGCTGATCCATGCGGAAGCTGTAAATGCCCGATTGGTTTTTTGAAGTGGGGTTGGTAGCACTCATTACCGCCATCAGGTTAGATGGTACCTTAACATTTGCATCGTAGGTAATTCGCAGCGCCGGGGTGTCTTGTATCGGAACCCAGCTACGCGTTAAAATGGCCTGGCCCTGGGTGAATAAAAAAGGCCCGGTCTTTCCGAGTGTTTGTTCGGGATTTAACCACAGAAGTGCCGCGGCATCCGAAGATGTAACGTAGTTGATATTTACTTCGGCAGTGCTTTCGTTTAGTGCAATCCCCAAACCGTCTCCGCGTTTATTGCCTCTGGTTATGCTGAAATTTAGCGTATCGCCATCTTGATCTGTAACGCCGTGAATCGTCAACCCACGGATGTCGAAAAATACGGAATTACCACCGTTGCGCTCCAGCCTGTGAGTTGCTGTTCCCGAAATAACGCTATTGTCAAAATCTACTTCTACATCCAGCGACAAATGGGTTGCGGCAACCTCGTTGGGTTTTGAAAAGCTGTGCGAATCTTGGGCGTATTGCGGTTTTTCCATTTTTTGGTCTGATTTGTTTTGCTCCGAGTCGGTTTCCTGGCAAGCTGTTGCCAGCAAGGCAAAAATCACTATATAAAATCGATTCATGATCTATCTAATTCGCTATTATAATCTTGGTATCTGCTTGTATCTCTATTAGGTTATTCTCGCGGTTTACATCCGCCATTCTTCCCGATCTGTCAATTTCGATTTCGCGAATCTCAGAGATGGGCATGTCAACTTCAAGGAAATACGCAGGACTGGTCCACGACCAATCTTCGGCAACGGTGTAATCTTCTACTTCTTCTTTTGGCTTGGCATTTCGCATGATCTCAAGTGGAATGTGAATCTGCTTCCGGCTGCTATCGGCTGTGAGTATATCGATATCCACAGGCATGGGCATTGACCCTTCGTTGTGCAACTCCAAAATTGTTTTATCGCCGTTTCCTTCAACCCTTCTTATGGCGTAGTCAATTTGCTCGTCTCCCAACATGTAATTTAAATACCATTTTAGGTGGGTTCCGCTTGTTTTTTCCATCACCCTGATAAAGTCATTTGGCGTGGGGTGTTTAAATTTCCACTCTTCGAAATAGCGCCGCATTCCATTCATCAGGTTTTCATTTCCGATTATACACCCCAATTGTGCCGCAAAAACAGCTCCTTTACCATATGAATTCGCACCATACGCATAGTTGGTATTGTAATGATCGGCCATGGTGTACAGGGGTTCTTCTCTTCCGCTCGATGCGAGGTTTAAATAAGAATTGTAATAAGATCCTACGCGCGTGTCTTCATCGGGATTAAAAAGATGGCTCATCACCTTGGAAGACGTAAACGTACAGAAGCCCTCATCCATCCAAGGGTACAGGCCTTCGTTGGTTGCCAGTACACTTTGATACCATTCGTGCATGGCTTCGTGCACCGTAACCCCCACCAGGCTGCTCAATTTTCGCTTTCCCGTTATCAGGGTAGCCATCGGGTACTCCATTCCGCCGTCTCCGCCTTGAATAACGCTGTATTGCGGATAGGGATATTTCCCAAAATTGGCACTGGCAAATTCAAAAATACGGGCGGTAAACTCTGGAAGTCTTTCCCAGTTGTCTTTTAGATCGGGCTCGTCGAGGTAGAAAAAGTGCAGTGTAGGCCCTTCGTCCATTTCGAGCCTTGTATGCACGTAATTTTTATCGGCGCCCCATACGAAGTCGTGTACATCTTCGGCGACAAAGTTCCAGGCGAGTTTGCCGTTTTCGTCTGGTTTGGGTTTTACTTTTTCATCGTCATAATATCCGTGACCAATTTCGCGCGCATTCTGTAGCACGCCAGTTCCACCGATGGTATATGCCGAATCGATGTGAATGGTAACGTCAAAGTCTCCCCAAACACCGTGAAATTCCCGTCCGATATAAGGGTCGGCATGCCACCCCATAAAGTCGTATTCGGATACCTTGGGATACCACTGCGCCATACTGTACGCCACTCCTTCG
>JAIVHP010000315.1:6529-8942 GCA_020201045.1 Flavobacteriales bacterium | reverse complement strand
TGTAAACCCATATCGCCCGAGATATTGAAAGCTCTGCCTTTTCCGGCTCCGCCCAGCCGATAGCCCCAACCGCCGTATTCTTCCATAGCCGAGTACCGGCGCACAAAGCATTTTGAGAGATCGCTCCAGGGGTAGCGTTTAAATTTGATGTGGATGGGGAAGAAGCGAACGTAAATGCCGTCGGAGGTAATTTTGGTCTCCAGCCTAAAGTTTACAAATAGGATGGTGATCACTATGCTGATTCCGATCGCGATGGCGAGTTCGGTATTGCTGAGCGGGTTGTTTCCAAAGGCCTTTCCGCCGATGACCTGCCAGAAAAAACCAAAAATCAGAACTCCATTTAAACCAATAAGAATGGTCCAAACCCACCATTGGCTGAAGCGCTGTCTTTCCCGAAATAAGATGTCCTTGCTCATATTTGTGAGCTAAAAATAGAAATGTTTTTGGACTACCGGTTTACAATCACGCATAGATAATCTTTTACAGATTGAAATTTTGAACATTTGGTTCTGTGTCGAATAAATCCTACTTTCAATTTAAAATTTAGCTATGTATCAGAAGACGCATCTAATAATCATCATCTGTTTTTTCTTTTCACTGCTGGTTTCAGCGCAAAACGGCGATAGCCGAATAAAACTTGAAGGAAAAGGAATGTCTCAAACCTTCGTACAAAACAGCAGGATACTCCGACCTAAAGATTTGGTGGAAATTACCCGTGAATACCCGGAAGCGCATGCTTTTATGAAAAAGGCAAAGACAAACAGCGATTTCGCTTCGGTTGTTGGGTTTGTAGGCGGCGGACTTATCGGTATTCCAGTGGGTGCGCAGCTCGGTGGGGGCGAACCAAACTGGATTCTTGCCGGGGTCGGGGCCGCTGTTCTCGTAATGGCCATACCGCTATCGAGTGGGTTTAAAAACAACGCTGAAAAAGGCGCCGAAATCTACAATCAAGCCATCGCTGAAGCTTCTTCTCAGAAACCCATCCTGAATTTTGTTTTTATGCCACACGGAGCGGGCTTTCAGCTCACCTTCTAGCATAATGAATTCGATTTCGACCCGACGCTCAATTGATTGACCCTGCAAAGTTGTGGGCAAAATCCGAAAATGAGCCAAATAGAAAAGTGGGAGTAGAACAACCAAATCCCCATCAACTCATAATGGGCAATGGCTTTGAGAAAACCGAGAAGGTGGTGATTCATTAAAAATTAAAAAACCGCCCAAACTACAGGTGTAGCCGGGGCGGTTTCGTTCTTATACTTCACTTGAAGTTTACAACAGGGTAGTAGGGCAAACGTAATCGGTAACCTTTACATCGGTCTCTTCGATTTCCTTAAATCCGCCGATGATATCTTTAAAATTGTCCCACCCGCGTTGCTTTAGAATGGAAGCCGCAATCATGCTG
This sequence comes from Flavobacteriales bacterium, assembly GCA_020201045.1. Lineage (GTDB taxonomy): Bacteria > Bacteroidota > Bacteroidia > Flavobacteriales_D > Cryomorphaceae > JAIVHP01. The sequence continues at coordinate 7,540 of JAIVHP010000315.1, read as the reverse complement.
CGGTATCCGCCTGCGCAGTGCACCACAAAAGGCTTGTCTTTTGGAAATTCCGCAAGGTGATTGTTGATTTCATTTAGCGGAACGTTTACCGCCCCTTCCACGTGCTGCGAGTCGTATTCGCTTTTCTTCCGTACATCAAAAACCAGCGGTTTTTCGGAGTAGGATTTTGCAAACTCACCAGTAGTCATTCTATTCACCGTATCTACTTCCTTTCCAGATTTTTTCCAGGCGTCAAATCCGCCTTCCAAATACCCGATGGTGTGGTCGTAACCCACGCGCGAAAGCCGGGTTATGGCTTCTTCTTCGCGGCCTTTTTCGGTTACCAGCAAAATCTCCTGCTTAATGTCGGGAATCATCTCGCCCACCCACATGGCGAAGTTGCCATCCAGTCCGATGTTTACGCTGTTGGGAATAAATCCTTTTGAAAAATCTTCCGCATCCCGCGTATCGAGAATCAGGGCGTGCGTTTCGTTTGCCGCAGCTTCAAATCCTTCGGGAGTCAGGGGCTTCTTGCCGCGCTCCATTACGGTGTCCAGGCTTTCGTATCCCTGAATGTTCATCAAAACATTTTTCGGGAAGTAGGGCGGAGGAGCCGTGAGTCCGGTGAGCAATTCCTTTTTAAACGCTTCCTTGCTCAACTCGGGGTTTAATGCGTAGTTGGTTTTTTTCTGATTGCCCAGTGTGTCGGTGGTCTCTTTGCTCATCATTTTACCGCAAGCACTTCCCGCTCCGTGGTTGGGGTACACAATTAAATCGTCGCTAAGCGGCATGATTTTATTGCGAAGCGAGTCGAATAGGTGACCGGCCAGCTTGTCTTCAGTGAGGTCTTCTATCACGTGCTGCGCCAGGTCGGGTCGCCCTACATCGCCGATAAACAGAGTGTCGCCGGTGATAATTCCGTGCTCTTTGCCGTTCTCGTCAATAAGCAAGAAGGTGGTGCGCTCCAGGGTATGGCCCGGGGTGTGGATTACTTTTACTTTGTAGTCGCCCACGGTAAATACCTGCCCGTCT
>JAIVHP010000315.1:0-6513 GCA_020201045.1 Flavobacteriales bacterium | reverse complement strand
CTGCACTTCTCTTAGCGGGTCAAATACGGCCGCTTCGCCGTTGCTTACCAGGTAGTACGCTGCGTGAGCGATGCATCCGGTGTAAATTTGTTCTACTTTCATAATGCTATTTTATTGGGGTTCTATATCTTTTTTAATTCTACACCGCAAAGGTAAGCGGTTCCCCCAAATCGCTTTGCGACTTAAGTTACATTAACATGTTACCCATTGCCCCATTAAACCAGCGACACTGCTGTTTTTAAAGTGCTGTAGTTTCGGGTACGCGCCATTTTAACGCATTTTAGAGCGCATATCACAACTCACCTTAAAGGGCGCAAAGTGGCGGGGAAGTTTATGTATATTCACCCTCTCCAATTCAAATCGCACTATGCAGCTATCCCATTTTCAATCGAAGTTTCTTTGCCTGGTATTTTTGGCATTTCCTTTTTTCTGCAGTGCGCAAACCACGGTTTTCACCGATGTCCACCTTATTCCGATTGTGGGTGAAGAAATCGAAAACGGCACATTGATCATCGAAAACGGAAAAATCAAGGCCGTTGGCGCGGCTTCGGAAGTATCCATTCCCAAAGGTGCCGAAGTGGTTTCCCTTTCGGGGAAAGTGTTGATGCCGGGACTCGTAGACTCGCATTCGCATATCGGAAACGGCGATGGCGGCGATCGCTCTTCACCCCTCCACCCGGATGTGCGCATTTTCGATGCCATAGACGTGCACTCCGATACGTTTAAGAAAGCCCGCGCGGGCGGCGTTACTACCGTAAACGTGATGCCCGGGTCGGGACATTTAATGAGCGGGCAAACGGTTTACTTGAAACTTCGCCCCGCAACAACCATCGACGATATGCTGCTCAACCAAGACCCAGATGGAATTTTGGGCGGAATGAAAATGGCAAACGGAACCAACTCTCTACGCGAGCCGCCCTTTCCGGGAACCCGTGCAAAGTCGGCTGCAATGGTGCGATCGCTCTTCGTAAAGGCGCAGGAATATCAAGCCAAAATGGAAGATGCCGATGGCGATGAATCGAAAATACCGGCTCGCGACCTGGAGATGGAAGCGCTGGTAGAAGTGCTGGAAGGCAAGCGCATGGTGCACAACCACACCCACCGTCACGACGATATTATGACGGCTATGCGCCTTGCCGATGAATTTGGGTACCGACTGGTATTGCACCATATTAGCGAAGGCTGGAAACTGGCCGACGAAATTGCCAGAGCCGGTATTCCCTGTTCCATTATCGTTTTAGATTCCCCCGGGGGTAAGATGGAAGCGGTAGACCTGCGCTTCGACACCGGCGCCATTCTGGAAAAAGCCGGCGTAGATGTGGGCTACCACACCGACGATTGGATAAACGACTCGCGGCTTTTTCTCCGCTCGGCGGCATTTGGTGTGCGCGGCGGCATGTCGCGTGCCAAGGCGCTGGAAGCGGTAACCCTGGCCAATGCGCGAATGCTCGACGCCGCTGAACGTGTGGGCTCCCTTGAGCCGGGAAAAGACGCCGACTTTATTGTGCTCTCCGGCGATCCGCTGAGCGTTTACACCCTCGTTGAACAAACCTGGGTGGAAGGGCAAAAAGTCTTTGACCGCGCCAACCCCGAAGACCTGAAATACGCTACGGGCGGACTCGATGTTTTCCGCGGCGAGTATTACAACCACCACGAAGATTTCAATCAGAAATAGATCGATGAACGCATTATTACATAAAACACTCGTTTTTGCGCTCTGCCTGTCTGGAGCAATTTCCACAGCAGTAGCACAGCATATAGCGGTTAAGGCCGACAAGCTTCACACTTCCGAAGGACCGGCCATAGAGAATGGCGTGGTGTTGATCCGCGACGGGAAGATACAAGCCGTTGGCAAGGCAAGCGATTTGCCCATTCCAGATGGCTATGTTGTACACGAAGCCAAAGTAGCCACACCGGGATTTATCGATGCGCACACGGTTGTCGGTTTGGCGGGGATTTACAATCAGGATCACGACCAGGACCAGCTCGAAAAGTCCAACCCCATCCAACCCGAACTCCGCGCCATAGACGCCTACAATGCCCGGGAAGAGCTGGTGGGATACCTCCGCACTTTTGGCGTTACAACAGTAAATACGGGCCACGGACCGGGGGCGTTGATTAGCGGGCAAACCATGATTGCAAAAACCGCCGGTGAAACCGTAGATGAAGGACTTATAAATCCCATGACAATGGTAGCGATGACGATGGGAAGCAGCGTGGCTAAGAACTACAAAAAGCCGGGAACGCGCGCCAAAGGCATCGCCATGCTCCGGCAAGCCTTTGTAGAAGCTAATATTTACCGCGAAAAAATGGAAAGCGAAGATCCTTCCAAGCGCCCTGCGCGAGAACTTTCCAAAGAAGTGTTGGTGAAGGTGCTAAACCGCGAAGTTCCCGCGCTTGTTACCGCACAGTCGGCGAGAGACATCATCACGGCCATCCGCTTAAGCGAAGAGTTTAATTTCGATTTGATTATCGATGGGGGTGCTGAGTCCTATTCGGTGATAGATGAAATAAAGGCCGCCGGGGTTCCGGTAATCATTCACCCTACCATGGTGCGAAATTACGGCGATACCAAGCACGCCACGTACGAAACGGCAGCGCGGCTGGCAGAAGCGGGAATTCCCATCGCTTTTCAAAGTGGATTTGAGAGCTACGTTCCCAAAACCCGTGTGGTAACCTTCGAAGCTGCGCTGGCTGTGGCCAACGGACTCGATTACGAAAAAGCTCTGGAAGCGCTCACCATCGATGCGGCAAAGCTCCTGAAAATAGACCAACGCCTTGGATCCTTAAAAGCCGGTAAAGACGCCGATATTGTGCTCTACGACGGCGACCCTTTCGAGTACACTTCTCACGTGTTAAAAGTGTTTATCGACGGAAAACTGGTGAGCGATCAGGTTAGGTAAGTCCGAATGATTCATTGGTTCCACGGCTCTTGTTGTTGGCTATTTTTGATGCGCGAATGGGTTAAATTCGCAAAATTCGCAACGCTTTGACTTCCATATTGGATTGCATCATTTCATGCGAATTTAGATAAGGTATAGGCTGGAGAATGGAGTTCACTCTAAATCCTTTGGGACGCTCAAATTGACTTCCATTCTCAATTTTTTACCTTAGCAATTTACTCTATCAGAGACATACGAGCTAAATCACATCTATGGTAAGATATCTACTACTCACCTCTTTCATCCTTTTTTTAACTCTAAATCTTTCTGCCCAGCTCAGCGGAAGCTATTCTGTATCGCCTGGGGGTGGGGGAGACTTTAGCTCCTTGAGTGATGCTGCCGAAGCACTTAATAGTTCGGGGATGAGCGGGAATGTTACCCTTCAACTGTCCAACGGCCTTTACGAAGAACAAGTGCTTTTTGAGATTCCGGGTCAAACCGAGAGCCAATTACTCACCATTGAATCGGCTTCTGGAAACGAAGCTGACGTGGTGCTGCGTTATGCCGATGCCACCGAAGAAGAGAATTACCAGTTGGGATTCTCAGAAATACAGGCCCTTGCCATTCGCAATATCTCCATCGATGCAGAAGATTTGGATTACGGACGCGGAATCCAGTTTTTTGGAATTTGCTCGAACGTCACCATAGACAATCTCAATCACCACGGAAATAGAAACGACGAAGCTATTTTCGCGTTTGGTTTTACCGATATATTTGAACCACCGCAGCCCATTCAAGGGTTAACGGTAACCAATAGTTTTTTTACCGAATGCTCACCGAGTATCTCTGTAGGAGCCAATTTGTTTGGCGAGCCTGCTGATGGAAACTCCAGTGATATCGTTGTTACGAACAATGAATTTCTCGATGCAGATGGTATTAATGCAGGAGCGTGCGAAAATGTATCTTTTGAAGATAATGTAGCTCAAGGCGATCAATTTAGTGTGCAGCCCTTGAAGTTAGCATTTTGCTCAGGAGCCATTTCAGTGGTTCGAAACCGCATTTGGAACAGTTTTAATACCATAGAAATAACCACCTGCGTGGGAACCGCAGCGAACCCGATATTGGTCGCCAATAATTTTATATCGGGTGGAGAATCAGTCGTTGTACTCAATTCGAATACGGAGCTTTCTTTCGTTTATAATTCCGTGTACGGTGACGATAATCAAGCTGTGATTGCTTCTTTCAGCAATGAGCAAAGTCGTATTCTCAACAATATTTTCTATCAAAACGATACCGAAGGGTTCCTGTTCAATTTAGCTGCAGAAGATCAGGCAGAGATGGATTATAATAATCTTTACAGCAACGGTAGCTATGGGTTTACCATTGGAGACAACGGAGTGCTTTATCTCGATTATGAAGAGTATCGAGACGAAACAGGTAGGGAAGAAAACGGAATTAGCGTTCAGCCCATTTTTGAAATACCTGGCGAAGACCTACATACGAGCAATGAAGCACTCAATGTGGCTACACCGCTGGCGTATGTTACCACCGATATAGATGGCGAGAGCCGAAACCCCACAAATCCCACCATTGGGGCCGATGAAATTGACGGGGTGGAAGTTATCAGCGACTTGGTGATTGACGGTGTTACCACTTCCGGCGATGTCGATGCCGGCCAGCAACTCACGGTAGAATGGTTTGGTTCAAATGCGGGAAACACTTCTTTGGAAGCCTCCTGGATAGATCGGGTTTTTCTCTCTGAAGATGACATTCTCGATTCAGGAGACGATTTGCTCACCGAGGTGGAAGCAGAAACCGGGCTTGCACCCGGCGACCCTTTTACCCGGCAAGTAGTGATCGCCCTCGACCTCGAATTGAGCGGAACGCATTATATCATCGTCCGGGTAGATGCCGAAGCCGACTTGTTAGAAGACAATGAAAACAACATCGCCGCAAGCGAACCCTTTGAAATTGCACCGTCGCCATTGCCAAATCTAGAAGTGACGGATATCGAACTTCCGGCTTCGGTGTCATCCGGAACGCAACTGCAGATAAACTTCACCGTTACCAATACCGGAGAAGCACCAGCCAGTGGCAACTGGGCTGAATTGATTTGGTTTGAAGATGCGCTGATCAATTTCGATGTTGGTCTTTACAAGTTGCTCAACGATCCCTTTGCGACTTCCAGCAATGTAGTGGGCCTTATGCCGGGCGAATCTTACGAAGGCACCGCCACTGCCGAAACTCCTTACTTGTACGAAGGCCATGCTTACCTGCGCGTAGAAACGGATGGGTACGACGACATTGTAGAAGAACTCGATGGGAACGATAACTTCAGCACCGGAATGACAGATTCGGTATTTATCAATCAAAGTCCGCTAGCTGATCTCGTAATTGAAGAAATCCAAACTCCCACCGAAACCTTTGCCGGTGAAGATATTACCATTTCCTATACCGTCCGAAATATTGGGACTGAAACCACTTCGCCCGTAGAACTTCCATTTAATTTTTACTTCGGCTATACCTGGACGCCGCTTTTTAGCGATTGGGTAGATTATACTTACATGAGCGATACCCTTTTCAATATTGAGCCCGATCAATACGAAGCGGTGGAAGGTCATGCGGGAAACATCGATGTGGACGAGACTTACATCGTAACGGAAACGATAAGCATTCCGGAGTGTACATCCGGCCCGTATTTTATAACCTCATATGTTGACCGGTGGAACCACGTTGCCGAGCTCGACGAATCGAACAATGCGGCAATTTCGGATACCATACATGTGCTATCCCGCCCCGCGCCCGATTTAATTGCCGAATCTGAAGACGCTCTTGAAGGAATGGCTAGCAATAGCACTTATAACCTTACGTACACCATCGTTAATCAGGGTGCCGATACCGCTTCGGCTGTTTGGAAAGACCGCGTATTTCTGAGCGATAGCGCTAACTTTCAATACGAACTCGACGAGATGGTCGCCAACGTAGACCGCGACCTTACCATTCCGCCCGATGGTGAAGTGGAAGTAGAAATCGAACTGGATATCCCACCCGAAACGTATGGCGATAAACACCTTTTTCTGTGGATTGATGCGGTAAACAATATCTGCGAACAGCCTTACGATACCAATAACGTATGGCAAACGCAGGTTGAAATCGCCCAAAGTCCCGCAGCCGATCTGGAAGTGGCGTATTTTCCACCGTCCGAAATGCACACTGCCGGTGAAGACATAGCCATCTCGGCGATGGTTTCAAACATCGGCGAAGTAGCTCCGAATTTTCAGGAATGGACGGATCGTATTTTTCTGATTTCCGAAGAAAACGCTGGAGATACCGTTTATCAGGAAGTGTACGATCATCAAAACGGCCTGGTGCCAGATGTATTTTATTCCCTTCCCGATCCATTTACGCTACCTTTTGATATTGAACCCGGGTTTTACAGCCTGGGTATTTCCGCCGATGCGCACGACGAAATATGGGAGAATGAATCGGAAGAAAACAACGTGGTGCGAAGCGATGCTTTTCAAATTGTACTCGACAGCAGCGCAGTACCCGATTTGCGGCCGCTTGACCCCGAAGTGCAAGCTTGGCAAATTGGCGATATCTTTCCTTTTGAAGTTACCATCACCAATAC
>JAIVHP010000069.1 GCA_020201045.1 Flavobacteriales bacterium | reverse complement strand
TATACTTGTAAGGAGATCTCAATCTTTAAGCTGATGGCATAAATAGACATTAGAGCGGCCAATCCCGTAAGTGAAATATGCGCGACTAAGCGCAGCGTTCTCGCCGAAGGTAACGCGTTTGTTTGGTTGATGTGTCTCATGCGTTAAAACGAAAGTAAAACTTACCCTTCACTGCCCAATAGAAGTAATTTTTTCGTATTTTTACCCTTGTTTCTCATGCAAGTGTAAAATTTACTCTCTTTTATGAATAGCTTCGATAAATCCAAGCCGTTTAATAATCTTCCTTTACTTCCACCCAAAGCAGACTTGGAAACAAAAGAAATCTTAAGAAAAACGATTAAAGCGAGTAGAGCGTTAGCTCAATTAAATGGGGCAATAAGAAATCTACCGAATCCGAGCTTATTTCTTGATACCATTCATTTACAAGAGGCAAAGGCAAGTTCTGAAATTGAGAACATCATTACAACAAATGATGATCTATACCGGGCTGTTCTTGCAGATAAAAAATTCGATAACCCTGCAACGAAAGAAGTAATAAACCATAGAGAAGCTATTTGGCTTGGCTTTAGGAGTCTTGAAAAAAAGCCATTTATTACCACTAATTTATGCATCGAAATTGTTCAATGCATTAAAAAAAATACAGCTGGAATAAGAACAACACCTGGAACGACGCTATTGAATACAAAAGGAGAAATCATATATACGCCTCCTTCTGGCGAAGACGTCATTCGAGAAAAAATGGCCAATCTTGAAACTTTCATAAAAAACAATGATACAATTGACCCTTTAATCAAAATGGCAATATCACATTACCAATTTGAAGCCATTCATCCATTTTCTGATGGCAATGGAAGGGCAGGTCGGATTCTACTTTTGCTCCAATTAAAATTAGAACAGCTCTTAGATATTCCTGCCCTTTTTCTGAGTGAATACATTATCAAACATAAGAACCAATATTACAAAGGATTAAGAGCTGTTACTGAAAAAAATGATTGGTCTGTATTTGTTATTTACATGTTAGACATGGTAGAAAAAACAGCAATTAAAGGGCTGGACAGACTTGAATCAATTATCCGACTTATGGAAGTAACCGGAGCAGAAATAAAAGAAAAACTTCCAAAAGTATATTCCAAAGATTTGGTCGAAGTTATTTTCAAACTTCCTTATACCAAAAGGAAAAACCTAATAGATATTGGCTTGGGAACTCCAAAAACAGTTGGGAACTACTTGATTGAATTAGAAGAAAAAGGCTTTTTAAAATCAGTGAAAGTGGGTAAAGAAAAACTATACCTGAATCATAAATTGATGAACATCCTGGAAACTTAAAAAGTACGAAGGCAGAACAATCATGACATTAAAAGACTCAACCATTACAAAAGGATTTATTGCTGCTGCTATCGCGAATATTGGCGGTGTTTTAATTTTTTCTAAATTTTTCACCAACTCTGTTATTTCGGATTTTGACCCCGTAGTTTTATCGAATTTTGGACTCTTAATGATCGTCGTTTGGGGATTCGCTTATTTGTCTGTATCCAAACATTACAGTAAAATTAAATGGCTCGTAGCTGTCTTTGCGGTTGAGAAACTCATATATGGCGTTGTTTGGATAAAATGGCTGATTAACAACGACCTCTCGGCAGTATACGCCAAAGACACAATGGCTGGCGTTTTCTACACAGTCTATGGCATAAACGATTGGATATTCTTTATTTTTTTTCTCTATGTGTTTTTAGTTTTGGTGTTTGGGAAGAACAAATAAAAAAGATGAACAATCGAGCAGATAACCCCGCCAGAACTAACGGACGGTTGCGCATCTCAACTTAGCAATCTTCATTAAAAACAAACACACGTCAGTGAACCGCCCAGCGTGCAAGTCTAACACACAACCATTGCCTATAGACACTAAACATTCACAATTGAGCACTTTTTAAAAATTTAATTTTCAATTACATGCAAAGCAAGTAATAAGCAAGAATAGACGGTGAATGAGCATCCCTTTTAGGTACTGAAGTCTTCAACTAGGCATTCCGATAAGATAACTATTTTTGAAGTCAAAGTTAATCTTATTCAGATGCTATGGTATTAACAGAAAAACTTCTAAAAGAACTCCAAAATAGATTGAAGGTTGGTAACCGAAGAGGTGTGCATTTAAATGCTGTACCTGGTCGTTCTCGATATAAGTTCGATTTAAGCTCAATAAACAAGACACCCTTTCCCCATTATCGCTTAACCACCTTCTCGCTTGCCACGCCGTTTTCTCCTTCGAGCCTGAGGATATAGCATCCGGCAGGTAGCGCAGAGAGATCGATCGACCAGCGCTGCGATGTGGGAATAAACCCGAGCACTTCGCGCCCATCGATGGAAAGAACCCTGCCGCGGCTCCCCATCATTTCTTCGGGAACTTGAACGTGGAGTATATCGCTGGCCGGATTGGGGAAGGTTTTGATATCTACTTTCTCCGGAGCATTACCGGTAGAAACCACCGGCTCCTGATACACGCGAACGTAATCTATTTCCATGGCGCTCTCGGTAAAACCCGGCTGGATAACGGGCTGTATAGCTACGTTTAACAAAATATACTGCTCTTCGAAAAAAGGCCAGGTTTCCGCATTTTGCGTAGAAGGCTCGTATGTGTAAAACACAATGCCATCTACACTGAAGGTGATGGCATCGGCCGACCACTCCATAGCGTACGTGTGATAGGTATTGGATACATCGGGCAATTCTAACCCGCCGTGATTTTCGGTGCCGCCAAAGGACGATGGGGTGTGCAGTGCCGACTGAACGTAGTTTTGGTCGGTGCCCCAGTGCTCCATAATGTCAATCTCTCCGCATTCGGGCCAGAAAACTTCGCCGTGGTCTTCGGACCAGTAACCGCCCGGCTCGATGATGTTTTTTCCCAGCGTCCATATCGCCGGCCAGGTGCCTACGCCGAAGGGAAGCTTGGCCCGCGCTTCTACCCTGCCGTAGGTGAAAGCAAATTTTGAATTCAACCGCGCCGATGTGTAATCCTTTGTGTACCCCTGATCGGTATAGGTTTCCGCTTTCGCAACAATGTTTAAAAATCCGTCTTCCACAAATGAATTTTCAGTGCGATCGGTGTAGTGCTGCACTTCGCCATTGTACCAGCCACCGGGCAAAGGCAATTGAGTTTGGTGGTGCCACTTTTCGGAAGCGATAGCTCCTTCGCCGTCGAATTCATCGGCCCATACCAACTCCGTGTAAATGGAGCCCGCCGGATTCTCGTCGGGATCTACCGTGCCGTCGTAACTAAAATCATCGATGTAGGCGCGGACAAAATCGGTGTTCCCCTCCCCGTTTACCTGGAGAATTACCCGGTTTAGGTCGGTTCGCTCTACCGGATCGTCCAGAAGATCCAGCGCGTTGATATAGTCGTCGTTGGCGAAGTCAAACGACACCGTTTGCCACTCGTCGAGAACAATTTCGCGGATAATTTCGGTTTCGGTAAATTGCGGATCGTCGATATTTCCGTTCTGTAGCTTCAGCGAAATTTGATTGGGCTGACTCCCGGTTACCGACGAAGATGGCACATAAATCAAAAGCGTAAAAGTGCTGCTTTCCGAAAGGTCAAAGAACGCGTCGAGTTCAAATCCAGCGCTTGCGGTCGCATTCCCCAAATCGCGGTACTCCATCACCGTAGCCGAAGGATTTAGCCCTTCCTGCACTGGATTTTCAAATTGGGTATCGATCATTGCCCCGGCGCCAAACCAGTTTTCAATGGTTCCGTTTCCTTCAAAATCGTCTTCTACCGTTTGCGGTTGCGCAAATGCAACGAGGGGGGCTAAGAGCGAAAAAACTGCGACGTACTGAATGCTATTCATTGTTTCTGGGTTTGTGGCTTTTTTAAATTGAGCTTCCAAAGGATTTAGCCTTCGCCGAAGCAAGCCTATTATTTTCATCGGGCGGATTCTCGCATTTTTTATGTGCGACTTCCGTCGAATACACAAAATCCGAAAACCACTAATTTATACCCTTTTAACCGAAAACCGAATAAAATGTTGGTTTTCAGTATCTGGAAATGGGATTCCTAAATTTTGGGATGGTGGCTCTACCCGATCGGCTTTTTGAAATGAAAGGCCCGAAAAATCGAACCCGACAGCGATTACGAATCTTTTTCGTCTTCTACTTCCACGTGCGAGATGGTGTTTACCGGACAAATGTCTTCGCACATCATGCAGGCAATATCGCAAGGCTCATTTACGGCGATCGTGTCGAAATCGCTTACAAATCCCGCTTCGTGCGGACACACGGCAATGCAGGCTGCACAATTGATGCAGGCGTTCCATCCAATATCGAATATTACGGGCTTCTTCATACTTTCTTGAATTCACTTTCGGGACTAAAATAATTGCGCATGGTATCGTAGAGCAGTTTGTCGCGATGCTGAAGATCGTTGTTCTTGAAAATCTGCTTTTTCACATCGTAGAGCTTCCACATTTGATTTCCCACCGCTTCGAGCCAGTCGTCCTGGTATTTTTCCATTTGGCTGGCGCCGTGGTTTCTATTGCGGTGCAGATGGTCGACCAGAAAATTGGCGGCCACCGTTCCGCCGCTTAAGGCTGTATGTATTCCGCCACCGGTTATGGGGTTTACGTGGCGTGCCGCATCACCCACCAGGATGATGTTATCGGCAAATTGCCGCTTTAAGGGTGCCGCCAGCGGAACCCCACCGCCCTGCACTTCGAGTACTTTGGCATGCTTAAACCGATGGGCGAGAAAAGAGTTTTGGAGAAAATCGTCGAGGTGCTCTTGTGCTGTTTTTGATGTGTATGGAGCGATTACGCCCAGCCCCACTTCGGCGTAGCCACCACCTTTGGGAAACACCCAGCCGTAGCCACCCGGCGCGGTTTGTGTTCCGGTTATCAGCTCCAGCAACCCATCGGTTTCCACCCCATCCACAATCACCTGAAGGCAACTGGCCAGCTCGGTGAGTTTGATATGCGTTTGCAGTCCGGCCCACTTTCCCACCTGCGAGCGCAGTCCGTCGGCGCCCACAATCACTTTAGCCTTTACCTTTTTTTCCGCATTAAATTTTCGGATGGTTACCACTACATCATTTCCAGTCTTTTCGTAACCCGTAGCTTCGGCTTTAAGCCAGCCTTCCGCCCCTGCCCTTTCGGCCAGGGTGTAAAGGTAGCGGTCAAATCTTCGGCGGTCTACCACATAGCCCAGCGGCTGCAAATTGCCATCTTCCCCGTAAGTATCGGGTTTTAATTTGCGGTAATCGATATTGGTTTCGTCCCCCTGCCCGTTCATAATCCGGAACCCGTAAACTGATTCGTGGATGTATTCGGGATTGGGCTCAATACCGTTCTCAACCAGCGCGTGCCTACTCACGGCTCCGCTGCACTGAATGGGAGCGCCTAGCTCCTGTCGTTTATCGACTATTAATACGGAAAACCCCGCATTGGCAACCTTTCTCGCTGTGGTGCATCCAGCCGGGCCGGCACCGATTACTACTACGTCTACATCTTTCAAGGTTGGGGTTTTTGTGGCTAAACTCTAACAGCGGCTCATTGCTATTGTTGAATTTTTCACAAATATAGAAATCGTGAACTCGTCCAAAGAAAAATAAATCAAGTAGAACATTGTGAGATACGCTACCTTTGCCGACCATGAAAACACTCGGAATGATTGGCGGCACTTCCTGGCACGCCACGGTAGAATACTACAAGGCGATAAACGAAAAAGTGGGTGAAGCGCAAGACAATATGCAAAGTCCGCCGCTGATTATTTACAGCATAAACATTGAAGTGATGCGCTCTGGCGATCAAAACCGCATCAAAGAAACCTACCTGGAAGTATCTCAAAAACTAGAAGCTGCAGGAGCCGAAGCCATTGTGATCTGCGCAAATACACCCCACCTGGTTTGTGATTCAGTACAACCGCAAATCGGTATTCCCTTTCTCCACATCGCCAGCGCAACGGGAAATGAAGCACGATCGAAGGGAATGAAAACCCTGGGATTACTCGGCACGTTACCCACCATGGAAGGAGAATTTATTACCGGAATATTAGACCGCGACTACGGGATGCGTTGTCTTAAACCCGAGGGAAGCAACTTCCAAAAAACACACGACTATATATCGAAGGAGCTCACGCGGGGTATTTTTTCGGCAGAAGCCAAAGCTTTTTACACCGAGCAAATCCGGGCTTTCGCTAAAGGCGGAGCCGATGGTGTTATTCTGGGATGTACCGAACTCCCCATTTTACTGCGCGATGCAGAAACTGCCTTACCCCTGCTTTCCACCACCGACCTGCACGCTAATATGGCTGCGGATTTTGTGCTGGAGGAAAGTTGAGTCAAGGTTAGGCGAGCACCCGCTTCAATTGCAAAAGCTGGCCGAGGTGATAAGAATTGTGGTTAGCCAGAAGAATGATCTCCCGAAAAAAGTTGTAATCTCTTGCGTAGGGCAATGGATCGAATAGGTTTATGGAATCATCTTCAATCAGCTCTATTAATTCTTTCCGATCTTTTAGAAAATTCGCAATGGAGTTTTTCCAC
>JAIVHP010000252.1 GCA_020201045.1 Flavobacteriales bacterium | reverse complement strand
CCTTTATTGGTCTTCACCGTAAACCAATCACCATCTTTGGCAACTTCCTGCACTTTTACTGGTCGCTCTGTTGGAAGCTTATAGCGCTCTTCGTATGTGCACAAATAGGAAATCACTTCATCTCTACCGGGAAATTTGCCTTTGGAATCGGGCATAAGCCAGCCCGGCAGCGAACTGTGTTGAGCCGGCGAAAACAAGGTAAGCGAATCCCAGGTATCTTGCCAGGCTCCACCGCAATCGGTTGCTGCGTCTAGCATTACATACTCAACATCGGTTCTGCGCAGGTAATACCCGCAGGCAAGAGCGCTTTGGCCGCCCCCGATTATTATAAGCTCCTTTTTCTCCATATTCAGCTTTGGTGTAGGTTTTGGATGAGATGATTCCCGTCTAATATCCGATTAATCGTGCGCATGGGCGAATGCTTTTACAGGAAATTTATTTTTAGGGTGAATCATTTAAATCGCGAATAATACTTTGATAGGTTGTGAAGGGTGAGACCTTGCAAGGGAAATTTTGATGTTTAGTTCACTGATCGCAGGCCTTCTTCACTTCTTTTGAAGATTTCGCCAAACCCCAATACTTCCATCGAGACATGTTGACTAGCCATCCATTGAATTCTGCAAAGTACTCGTGGATCCCGAAAGTGCTTTGCGAAACTAAAGTTGGATCGTATGCAAAAATATAATTCAGTTCCCCTATGAGCCCTGCTCCCATTATCTATTTTGATAACTGACATTTATCTGATAGCCATACGAAAAAAAATAGCGCTGACGCTTGAGCTCCGCCGAAGGGCGGAGGTGAAGTGAGCCCCGAAACGAGTTCGGGATTGCTTCGCTTACCCCGGAACAAGTCCGGGGTTGCTCAAAAGGCTTAAGGCGTGCAAGCACGCTGTGAGAAATCAATGAGAGAAATGTTGGCGGGTATCTAACTGGTCGCTTGCGATCCTGTGCACTCATCAATTTGAACTTTGGTTGTCCTTTTTCTCTGCACACATCCGCCATGCGGCAGAGTCCCAGTATCTGCGTAAATAATCAAAACAAAAAGCGCAGTCTACTTATGTAAATGAGCACTTTTGGGGCGAGTGTAACGCAGCTATCGGACTTTATGGACAACCACTATCGAGTAAAATAACCACCCCAGGTATTCCACGCTAACCGCTCATCCCCTGCTTCATCGAGCAACCCCGTATCTCTCCACAACCGACCGAGATCGCTAACTTCAGAAGGAAAAGTCTCCCACAAAGCATCGTAATCGCGGTGTGCCCACCAAATCACAAATTCGTAATCTCTTTGCTGCGCATTCTCCAATAAGGTCTCCAGATAGATATTCTGCTCAGCTTCGGAACCGGAAATAGACAGGTTAAAATTGGGTACAACAAGGTCTTCGGCAATGGTACAGGTCTCCACAAAGGCGATGGGCCGATTCACCCTTTCGTGCAAAAAATCAAAAGCTCCCTGAAAGTCGTTTCGGGTGTGAAGGTTTTTAAAGAACGGGTAGAAACTTATGGCGACAAAATCCATCGCATTGATGTAACCCGTCATTTCTTCCAGGTAGTCGGTTTGATTATCCATGTCCGGAAGATAGAGGTTGTGCAAGGTCATCGACTCCGAAATATGGAGATTGGGGTTTTCTG
>JAIVHP010000480.1 GCA_020201045.1 Flavobacteriales bacterium | reverse complement strand
GGCTTTTTCATCAGCTTAAGCCAAATCCAAATATTGTATACCGGAACAAAACCTGCCCAGGATGGATAACCGGCCTTGGGAAAAATTTTCCAAAAGCACAGAAAATAACTGAGCAGGGTGGTGTAAAAAATGGTTTGTGCAATGATCATTGTGCTAGTTTAATCAAGTCGTTCATATTGTAAATGCCGGTGTTCTTCTCTACCAAAAATTCGGCTGCTTTCAGCGCCCCGGTCGCAAAGCCATTTCGGTTAAACGCACGGTGTTCGATGTGAATAGAGTCGATGGCAGACGTATACGTTATCCGGTGGGTTCCGGGTATTTCACCTTCGCGGTGTGCAATTATCGGAATGCTTCCATCTTCGGGATGTTCATTCTCGGTATCGATATCCGAATAGCCCCGGTGATTCTTGAGTATGGCTTCGCCTATAGAAATGGCCGTTCCGCTTGGCGCATCCTTCTTGTGGGTGTGGTGCCATTCTTCAATCCTCGGTTCGTATTCCGGAAAATTTTGAATCAGTTTCGCAAGGTAATTACTTGCGGCCGTGGCCAGATGTACCCCAACGGAAAAATTACTCGCGTAAAAAAATGGAGTATTGTTTTTTTCAAAGTGGTCTGTGGCTTTCTCAAAGTGGGTGTACCAACCGGTCGTTCCGGTTACGGTTGGTATTTTATTCGAAGCGAGTATTTCGAAGTTCTTTACTGCTTCGGATGGATGCGTGAATTCAATCGCCACGTCGGCATCTGTGATGTCGTTAATTTTAGATTTGTTGGAAGAATTGATTTTATAAGGCACTTCGTGACCTGCTTCAAGCGCTATTTCAGCAATGAGTTTTCCCATTCTTCCAAATCCAATTATTGCAATACGCATACGGCAGACGATCTAAGGGGGGCGAAGTTACAATTTAAGGGTTAATGACAAGCCGGTATGAGCACTCCACGGATCGTTTCCGAAGCGCGAGTGATAGGGAGCCACATTCATGGAAATGTCTTCGCTAACATCGAAGTGAAAGAGATGAGCATCTACACTGGCATCTACAATATTCAAGATGTATATGATACCAAAAGCCACGTAAGACCAGTCTCTCCATGTTTTGTATTGGTCAATAAAATCTACGAGCTGCGGGCTGCTGAAGCCCGTGGTGTTTTCGGTATTGGGGTTTCCGTCGTTTTCGGCCTGGAATCCTTCCTTGAAAATTCGGATTTGTTTAAGGTTGTCGTTCAAAAAATATCCGGCAACGGCAAAACCACCGTAAATAATGGGCACCTTCCAGTATTTCTTGTTGTACACCTGACCCGCTCCGGGAAGCACTGCCGATAAGATAGACGCCTTTTTGGGGCTGTGTTCTTCAAAATCGGGAGATTCATCCACTTCGGTTACATTACCCGAAATCTCTCCACGGGTAGTTTCTATAACGGTTGTGGTGTCTCTTTGCGCTTTCGCGAGATGCGCTGCGAAGAGCAGAAACAACAAAGCGACCAGGGTTTTAAAGGTCGAGCTTGTCAATGATATTTTGTAGGTCATCATCAGATGCGAACGGGATTTCGATTTTTCCCTGTCCTTTTGGGTTTCGTTTGATGTCAACTTTTGTACCAAACAAATCTATCAACTCAGATTTTATTTTTTGATGCTCAAACGAAAG
>JAIVHP010000068.1 GCA_020201045.1 Flavobacteriales bacterium | reverse complement strand
CTGGCGCATATCGGCGTAAGTCCGCAGTTTTTGGTAGAAGGAGAAGCTACTGAAGAACGCACACGCGACGACCGCATCATCGAGATAGAAACAACTGACACTACCGAAGACCAGGAAGACTTTAACATCACTCCATTTATGGGCTTTGGCGCAGAGTTTAAGCTCAATAGAGTTTTAAGCCTCCGGCTGGAAGGGGTAGCCCGATACGGTGCGCTAAATATTATGAACAGCGGCCCTATTGAAAGCAGGCTTTATAGCTCGGAGTTTAATGCCGGGTTGTATTGCCGGATCAATTGAGAACCGGTGAAACCCTATAGCCCGCGACTCTTAAAAGTTCAATCACTCCTTCGCTTCCCGCCAAATGCCCGGCGCCAACTGCTATAAAAGCGCGATCTTCTTTGGCGATTTCACCAATATCACCAATCCAGGCTTTATTGCGCTTTGTGAGCATAAAACCTTCTTCTTCGGGACTGTGCATTTCCTGTAAGATTAAATCGTAGAGCGCATTGAGATCTTCGCTGCGATAGGCTTCAATTAACTCGTCGTAGAGCGCTATCACTTCATCTTCATCTTCTATCAATTCAATAAGTCCCCTGGCCTGGGTGCGATACGAAATGCTGTCGAAAACTGCCATTTGCTCGGCTACCGTTTCGAGCCCAATAATGGGCATTGAATCGCTCATGGCCATTTGCGTAAGTGTACCTTCAAAACTGGCCGGTTCGCTTCCTACAAAACGCTGAATTAGCATAGATGAAATCATAAAAGGCTTTAATTTTTGAACAGCCATTAGCGATACGCCTGCCGTTTGAATCAATATAGAGTCGAGAATTCTAAATTGATCTTCGCTGAGAAAATCTCCTACGGTTTCATCGCCGGTCATCATGGCGCTGTTCATCATTTGCATGGAAATATTTGGATCTGAAAAATCGAGTTCCATTACCATCACATCCGATTCGGAAATCGCCGCTTTCACTTTATCCTTTAATTCAAACTTCTCTTTGGGCAGCATATGCACTGTTCCAAATAAGTGAGATGTTTTAATCCCTTTCCCCTCTACCTTCCAGAGCAGAGATTCTTCCAGGTTTTGGGCCAGAGCCGGTATAAACATGAGTCCGGCCAATAGGGAAATAAGCGCTTTTCCTTTCATCGTTTCTTTTTTTCGTTTCATTTCTCCAAAGATATTTGATTTTGCAGTTATGGGTGAAATTTTTTCACGAGCGGTCGATTTTAATGACGATTAATGAATGGCGAAAGCGGTGAAGCGTAATTTGGAAACTGGCGCATCCATATTGTATTGTGCAAAAGCCTTACTTTCGGGATATCGTATCTGCGGAGAACATATCGGTGAAATACGGGGACGAATACGCCCTTCGCGACGTGAGTTTTTCTGTCGATGCCGGCGAAACCCTGTGCATTATCGGAAGCAGCGGAAGCGGCAAAACCACGCTGCTGCGAACCCTAAACGGTTTGCAACCCCTTTCCGCAGGCCAAATTGAAGTTTTTGGAGATCGCATCCACACCATTTCGGGAGTGCAACTGCGCAGAAAAATTGGCTACGTTCTTCAGCAGCCCGCTTTGTTTCCCCATTGGTCCGTCGCCAAAAACATCGGATTGGTACCGCGGCTTTTAAAGTGGAAGCCAGAACAGATAAAAAACCGAACCCGTGAGTTGCTCGACCTGGTGAATTTATCGCCCGAGATCTACACAAAACGCTACCCATCAGAGCTAAGCGGTGGCGAGCAGCAAAGGGTGGGAATTGCACGCGCCCTGGCCGCCAACCCCGATTTGATGCTTTACGACGAGCCCTTTAGTGCGCTGGATCCCATTACCCGAACGGGTCTGCAACAAGAATTGCTTTCGCTGAAAGAAAAGCTGCGTAAAACCACCGTTTTTGTGACCCACGACGTGAATGAAGCCTTTTTGCTCGGCGATTCCATTCTAATTTTAAGCGAAGGAAGGGTGGTGCAAAAGGGAAGTCCGGATGAGATAAAGTCAAATCCGGCAAACGACTATGTAAAAACCTTTATCGAAGGGCTGCATGCGTAAACTGATATTGATCCTTTTCTGCGTGTTTTGCGTTACCTCTATGCGAAGTCAGGTAGTCATTGCGTCAAAGAATTTTCCCGAAAGCAGCGTGCTGGCGGAGCTCATAGCGCAAACGATTGAGCAAAACACCGGGCTGGATGTAGAGCGGAAGTTTGGTTTGGGCGGCACTTTAATCTGCTACGAAGCGCTGAAAAGCGGCGAAATCGATATCTACCCGGAATACACCGGCACCGCATTAACAGCTATTTTAAAACTCCCATACGGGGGTAAAAACCCCGACGAAGTGCTGCAAATCGTTCGCGAAAAGCTGAAGGAAGAACAGCTCCGAGTGGCTCCACTTTTTGGATTTAACAATACCTATGTGCTCGCTACCCGCCCGGAACTCCAACTCGAAAAAATTTCGGACTTAAAGGGGCAAGGGCAGCTAAACTTTGGGTTCTCGAATGAATTTACTCAGCGCGAAGACGGGTTCCCCGGGCTAAACAAAGCTTATAATCTGGGGTTGAGCACCCCTCGCGGACTGGACCATGGGCTGGCTTACAAAGCCCTTTCCGACGGCAGCATTGATATTACAGATGCCTACAGCACAGATGGTAAACTCAGCACGTTTGGGTTCCAACTCCTGGAAGACGACAAAAATTTCTTCCCGCCGTATTACGCTTTCCCGCTGATTAGTGAAGCTGCAGCATTGCGATACCCAAAGCTCTTGGATGCACTGGATTTGCTGGAAGGAAAGCTAGACGAACAAACCATGCGGGAGCTCAATTACCGGTACGAAGTGAGTGGCGAATTGCTCCCGGCCATCGCTTTCGATTTTTTAAAAGAGAAGGGGATTGTTGACCAACGGCCCGAATCGGCAGCGATGCATCCAATTGTAAAGCAAACCATCGACCATCTAAAACTCACGCTTCTGGCTACGCTTATCGCAGTACTTCTTGCAGTGCCAATGGGCATGGGAATTATTGGAAAAAAACGACTGGCCAACGTCGTGATGTCGGCAACGGGCGCTGTGCAAACCATTCCGAGCCTGGCGCTACTTGGTTTTATGATACCGCTTTTCGGGATCGGATTTCTCCCCGCCGTTATTGCACTATTTCTCTATGCCCTTCTGCCCATTTTGAGAAACACGTACACCGGGCTTCAGGAAACTGACCCCATTTTAATTGAAGCCGGAAAGGCCATGGGAATGACCAAAAATCAAATACTTTTTCAACTTCGATTGCCGCTCGCA
The DNA here is from genome assembly GCA_020201045.1 of Flavobacteriales bacterium. Taxonomy (GTDB): domain Bacteria; phylum Bacteroidota; class Bacteroidia; order Flavobacteriales_D; family Cryomorphaceae; genus JAIVHP01. The sequence continues at coordinate 3,380 of JAIVHP010000068.1, read as the reverse complement.
GCAAATGTAATTATGGCTGGAATTCGGACCGCCTTAACCATTAATATCGGTACGGCGACCCTGGCGGCTTTCATCGGCGCCGGTGGACTGGGTGAGTCTATTATCACGGGTATTACGCTCAACGACAATAATCTGATTTTGCAAGGTGCCATTCCCGCTGCATTACTCGCGCTTATTGCCGACAGACTGATGCTGTGGCTGCAAAAATCGCTCACGCCAAAAGGCGGTTAATTTCTCCAGTCGAAGCGGTAAGAAACGCCAACGTCAAAATACCATGGGAGCACGATGTAGCTGGACTGGTTCGATGCGAAAACGGTACCTGCTGATCCGTCTATGACAAAATTTTCTCCAAGTACACAATATGCACCCAGCCCAGCTGTAAATTCTTCTAAATCGTAGCGCCCTGAGTTGTCTACAAGTTGATTATTGAACTGTCTGTACAAGCCTTCCGCAAAAACACCAAGACCTGGCTTGATTGCAAATTCGGGTTTAAGCGTAAATGAGATCACCTTGTCCACCCTCCACGACGCGTTGGTTCCGACAGCAAATCGCTCTGTAAAATTACTTCGGAGAGCCAAGGTCATATCAAGGTCCCAAAAACCATATGATTCTGAAAAAAGGCCTTCAAACCCCACAGCGGGTATGGCATCCTTGCCTTCGTATAAATTGATTCGAGCACCCACACCATAAGTAGGTTCCCTCAATGTAGGTCTATCGTCATTGACTGTGCCGCTTTCTTGAGCCCCCACCAATCCGATGATCTCCAGATTTTCAAAAAGGCCGAAGCGTAGTTTTAAGCTCCCATCATTATCTCTGCTATCCGCAGTCTGTCTAGTCCCGAAATGCCCCAAAGGCGATCGCTCAAAGCTACTTCGGTCTTGACGAAACCCCGCCTGTACCTGGACTGTTTTTTTACCAACCGTGTAAGGATTCAGTGTATTTGCTGTGCGGTCTGATAGAATAAGGTCGCTGTGCTGCGCAAAACAGGTTGAAGCGAAACAGAACGACAGTGCGAATAGGAAAAGCGAAATATTTTTCATCGTTTAAGAACTTAATTTAAGTTAAAACTACGATTTTTTTTAGACTCACCGCCAATGCGTTCTGAAAGTCAGACCGATTTGAAACTGATAGCCTTTTAGCTCGCCCTGACTCGAAACTTCATCGCCCGAATCGTTAAGCCAAAAGCCGGCAATATCGAATTGAAAATTCCGCGAAAGATTGTAGTAAGCCCCGATGTTGATGTAACTCACATCAAAATTTAATGTATTCTCAAACGTTTGTCGCCGAATCAAATTGGGGTAGTACTCTGCCAAAACGCCAAACTTTTCATTTACCGCATACGCCACATTTGCGGTAAATGCAAGGTTGTCGGGGTCGGGCACAATGGCGTTTACGGTAATGGCCAAATTGTCTGTAACCGCGCTGCTGAGCGATAGTACAGCCCGGGCTTCTACCTCGTCGAAGGGTGGGAAGACGCTTCCGCGAGATCGCGTGGCGCCGGCTTCCAATCCAATAGCCGGAAAGCCCCCCTTTCCGGGAAATATCAAATAGCGCAGGTTAAACTGGTAATTGATTAGGCCAAACTCCGAATTGCCATCACTGCTATAGCCCGCGTAGGCGCCGGCAAAATTCACATCAAGCCGGTCTAAAAGTCCGTAGCGTATTTTAGTATCGCCAAAATTTAAAGTAGATGTTTGATTTCGGCTTTCTTCAGCCATGTGGGTTTAGCCTTGCTGGATTTGCAGCACCTTTTTACCGATCGAACGGGGCGACATGTTGGCACAAGGGCGGTCGGTGGGTATCCACTCACTGTATTGGGCAGATGCGGACGCCCAGAAAAAAATCCAAATACTACATAAAATGAATCGCATAGGTCAATATTACTAAAAGATTAATCATACATTCGAGTTCTATTTCAAAATCGACTATGAAAGCTCTTCTTCTGGCCCTTGCAATTTGCATCTCTACCGCACTTAGCGCGCAGGTTTACACCCGAAATTACGAAGTGAAATCGAGTGATAAGCGCGTGGGTGAAGTTACCGCTGTTAAACACGCCGATGGCGACCTGGAACAATACGATATTTCTTCGGATGTCTACATGACTCTACTCTTTAAAATTCACGTGTCCTACAAGGTTCAGGCAAACTTCAAGGATGGTATTCTTGTCTCGTCTTCGGCTACCGTTTACCTGAATGAGCGCATCCAGGACGAAGTAGATGTGATGCGAACAGGCGATCACTATACCGTTACCACCAATGGCCATAAAACCCGGATTTACGGCGACATAGAGTACAGCTCTGCAAAGCTCTATTTTTCAAGGCCCGACGAGGTGAAAAAGGTTTTTTCAGAAACCAATGGGGAGTTGAAAGACCTGGTGAAAACCTCAGACGGAAATTTCCGGTTGAAAAACCCCGAAAAGGAGTCGGAAGTAAACACGTATAAATACTCTTCCGATCAGGGTCTTCACTCCGTATTAATCGAACGGTCGATGTTTCCAGACATCAAATTGGTTCACGTTCGCGAACCCGGCGAAATTGAAACCAGAGAAAAAGAAGAAGAATAGAATTTCTCAGTTCAAGCGTATTTAAAATCCAACGGCTCATTTAACTGAATTTAGCGGTGTTGACTTGCCGGAATGGGAGCTCGATTTTATATTTTTGAGCATGAAATTCAATGACAAGAAAATACTCATAACCGGCGGAAGTGCCGGCATCGGCAAAGAGATACTAAAGGATTTATCGGCCCGTGGCGCTCAAAAATTCGCCGTAATGGCCCGAAATGCCGATCGCATTCAAGAACTCGTAGAAGAATTCCCAAATCTGGAAATACTCGCCCTTTCGGGTGATGTGAGCAATCCAAAAGATTTAGACCGCGCTGTGTCGAAGATCGAAACCAATTGGGGTGAACTCGATATTCTCATAAACAACGCCGGAGTGGTAAGTGCAGGTGCCTTTCACGAGATGAGTGATGACGACATCATAAATCAGGTTAATATAAATCTCACCGGTGTTTTGCTCATCACGAAAAAATGCCTGCCGATGTTAATGAAGTCACCGGAAGCCGCAATTGTCAACGTCTCTTCCGGACTGGGCTACATCGCCTGGCCTTTCTATGCCGTATACGCTGCAACGAAAGCCGGCCTGCGACAGTTTTCCGATGCACTCCGCCGCGAATATTCGATGTACCCCATTCACGTATTAACCGTTTACCCCACCGCTACAGATACGGGAATGATGAAAAATGCCGCCGTTGACAATATGGACGATGCGGCCTACGTGGCTGAGAAATCCATAGACGGGCTCGCCAACGGCGAAAGGGATGTTATTTTTGGCGGCGAGCAGCGGCTTATTGATATTGAAGCGAACTTCAGCCAACCCGAA
>JAIVHP010000314.1 GCA_020201045.1 Flavobacteriales bacterium | reverse complement strand
AAAGTCTTCCTGGTCTTCGGTAGTGTCAGTTGTTTCTATCTCGATGATGCGGTCGTCGCGTGTGCGTTCTTCAGTAGCTTCTCCTTCTACCAAAAACTGCGGACTTACGCCGATATGCGCCAGGAACTTCACGTTTTCGGTTCCAACATTCCAAATCATGCGAACTGGAATTCCGGTATACCTGTAAGTGGATCGGCGCTCGTAAACTCTGATATCAGGCCTGAGTGGCGGCAATACTCCGGGAGGTGGACTGGAGTTGGTTTGCTGTAAGGTGCTCTCCTTAAAATTGTAGGTGTTTTCGGTGTAGCTCACTCCGGCTTCCAGGGTCCACCAGTCAGACAAGCCAATATTGCCAACAAAGGCGGCTCTGTACCCTATTCCGGCCGTCTCTCTCGACTCTATATAATCCATTTGGCTCTCTTTAAGGTCATCGCTTTCGGGGGCGTTGAGAATGCGAAAAGTAAAATTCATGGACCCCTGCACACCGAAAGATATCGGTGTTTGAGCAGAAATAAACGAGCCTGGAGAAAGGAAAATTAGGAATGCAACGAATGCCGGGGAGAACTCCACTAACCTATTGCGGATTGATCCGCATTTGAAATTTATCATTCCCTGCTATCAAATTGGTAGATGACTAAGTTAACTAGAACTGTCCGAGCCACAAAATTTGAATTTACTTAACCAACTATTCACGGGTCTATTGGCAAAATTCTTGATTTTAATAATAAAAACTTGCGTATCTTTTGGCTGTTGATGTCAGAGTGCATTTACTTTTTGAAGAGATAATCAAAAATCATTGAAACTTACTAAAACCTTTAAGATGCTTAGAAACCTATTGTCTGTTGTGTTCCTTGCGCTGCTATCTCATGCTGCCGTATCGCAATACAAAACAATACCATACGACTACGAAAAGAATCGCTTTGGCGAGAATCAGCCCCTTCCTGCCGAGCAGGGTTGGATGCTATCAGGAGCCTTGCCCGAAGACATCAACATGGTTGAATTATCGATCTACTACCCCGATAAAACCGATAAAAATCCCATTTTAACTTCAGATTACCGAAGGCCACCGGGCAGCAACACTACCCAGTTTACCATTCCCGTAAACGAAAACCTCGGTGGAAATAAAGCCTACACGCTCACAATCAGTTATTTTGAAAATGCATCGAGCGAAGAAATTACCCGTCTGCGCGAGATGATCCGGGAAGCGCTCTCGGCATACCTCGAATTGAGTACAGTGGCCAACCGCAACAAAGTAGATCTTGAGAAACATCCCAAATTGATGATTCAGGATCTCGACAAGATTGTAAAAGAAGGATTGGTTTTGTACCGAAGCAAGTTGGGTACTTCGTTTCCGGGATTCTCTAGCATTGTATACGACAAGCTTGAAAAACTGGAAAACATGAAGTTGAAAAAGGCAAAATTTAATGTGCTTGGAAAGGCGGATACCGATAAAAATGAGCGGGAACAAGAGAAAAGGGTGGAGTATTTCAGGGAGAGCTTGACCCAACTCGCCGATATAATGGATCGTGAAGTGGGGCAGTATTTGGGGAATAATTTCTACGTTCTCAAGCAAAAGCGCGTGGTGAAAAATTACAAAACGGAGAAAACGCGACAATCTTTACCTATCAATTTTGGATATGCTGCCGTTTACTACGATGGAAACGTAGATGAAATAGGAGATATTACGGATACACAGTGGAGCGGAGCGCCAATGGTTGGCCTATCCATTCCACTTGGTAATCCGCATTTGAATAGCAAATTTTGGAGCAACAGTTCCATTTCTGCCGGAATACTACTTCAGGATCTTGATTTTGGCGAGCGCACCATGACCGGGCCGGGAGTGGAAAAGCCGCTTTACCTGGCCTTTGGCTATAAAACCGCATACTTCTTACGGCTCAATGCCGGAACAACGATACTCACCGAGAAGGGCAACAGCAGCAACGTGGAATTTAGTCCTTTCATAGGTGCGAGTATTGAGATTAATATCTGGATGGGATTAAACCGATAAGTGAAAGCCACATGAATACATTTTACAGGATAAAGTATCTGCTGGTATTTGTTTTCGCGTTTGTCGCGAACTGGGTTACGGCCCAGCGCGATATCAACCACGTGCAGGTTACCCTTCAACCGGGTTTAATCTACACCAACAATAATATTGGCACTAATATAAGTGATGATTTCAACGATTTCGAATCGGATTTCTATGGCGCCAGCCTGCGAATTCAAAAGCGACTGGGTGCTGCATTCCAAATCGGATTGGAGTACGGCGAGTTCAGGCAGTGGAATAACAACTCCTTTTCGCTCCGCAATACATCTTTGTCGTTTGGCTATGCCTGGGACAATGGAAGTTTATTGAACACCCGAAGTTTTATCGCGCCCTACCACATTGTAAAAGTGGGTTCTAGTGTAATGCAGGCGAGTTCGGAAGTGGGGTTTGAGAATTCTAATTTCCTGCTTGGAACAGAAAACGGATTAAAATTCAGACTAGGCGATAGATGGAGTGCACAGCTTTCGCTGGATTTATTTTGGGTAGCCGATTATGCATTTGTGGACAGAATCTTTGAAGGTGATTTTAATTACGGCTACAACGCCGGGATAAGCTACCACTTCGGCGCGGTGAAAACCAATTACAAAGCTCCGGTTTTTAATGCGCGAAGACCTTACGCAGAGCCGTCGGAAAAAAAGGAAAATGAAACAGCTCAGAAAAAGCCAGCCCCAAAGGCCGAGCCCAAACCCGAAAGCTCGCCCCGGCAATCGCAAGAAAGAGAACTTATAGACGAGCAAAACAGGCTGATTGAAAATCAGAATGAATTTATCGGATACCTGCTCCAGTCAGAGCGTCAATCTGAACGCAAAACCAAGACTGCAGAAGCAGACTCAATAGACTATTTGTACTACCACCGTTTCCCGAAAGGCGAAGTACCCGATACAGCATTATCGGAAGAGAAATCACAAACAATGCGCGAAAAAACAGAGAAAGTCGAAACCGACACCATCTCAGAATCAATGGTTCGCGATACGGTTTTAACCAGAGTAGAGCCCGAGGAAAAAGCAGTTGATAAAATCTCCGCAGATAGCCTTAAAAAAATGGAGCGAGACACCCTTTACCTGTACAACGATGCAACCGATTCATCGGTTGATTCACTGACCGAGATGCGGGTAGACTCAGCGGGTAAGGCCTTGCCGGCAGATACGGTTTATATCATCAGGGAAGTTCCCACTAACGGTGGAGATTCCGAATCAAAATCTGAATCAGATAATTCATCGCTTGAAAAGCGAATGGATGACCTGGAATCTGAAAACGCCAAATTGAGAAGGGAAGTGGAAGAAGCAGCTAATAGCGAAAGCACAAATACAGAAACCAAAACGGAGACGAATACCATTACCGAGCGGGTGATTGTACAGGAAGAAGGAAGAAAGACCAACAATACGGTAATTCCCGTTCCCGTGCCTACCGGTGGTAAAAACAAAGACCAAAAGGAAGTTCTTGAAAACCAAAAGCGACTGGAAGGACAAATCGATTCGCTGGGAGCAAAAATAGACAGAATGGGCGATCGCCCTTCCACTTCGGCAGTAGACTCCACAAATATTGAGTACATCGTGACACCTACAACTACCTATCCCGAGATGCCTGTTGGTAATTCTTCTATTTCTGATTCTACAAGCATCAATTCCATTGATGTTTCCGGAGTGGTTGAGAACTACCGCATAAAAACTCCACTCAAAGCATTCCCCGAAAGTCACTTTATTGCACCGCTATTTAAGTTGCCATTGACAAAAATGGGAGAAATTTCCACGAAAAAATCATCGTTGAGTTCACCTTCTCAAAAGGCTGGTTCTCCCGGTAATTCCGGAAAGAGCGATGTTACTCCGGAGTCTGAAAAATCAAAAGGGGCTGCCACCTTTTCAGCCGCTTATCCCGTTAAAGTACTTTTCGATTTGAATAGCCACAATTTACCTTCTTCGTATTTGCCCGAAATCAATGATGTGGTAAAAGACCTCCGGGAAAATCCGGGCGCCGAAATAGTTATTACGGGCTATACCGACAAAAGCGGCGATCCGGATTACAATAAAATGCTCTCCGAAAAGCGCGCGGTCGGGGTGAAAAATTACCTCGTAGAAAAAGGCGTTGCTGAAGATAAAATAGCTGTGGAAGCAGCCGGAAACAAAGATGCTACCGAAGCCTACAACAAGGGAATGCGCAAGGTGGAAATCGCTCTATCGAAGTAGTAGATTTATTTAGAGTCGGTCGATAGAGTCGAGTGGCTGAGCCAGAAAGTTCCAGAGCAAGCCTCCCTTCGGGAGGCAGGCCTGCCTGTCCGGTTTACCTACCTTCGGCAGGTTAACCTGCCGAAGGCATGGTAGGCAGGTGTAACGCAGCTATCGGACTTTCTGGACAGACTCTATTTAGAGTTTGTCAATATAGTCAAGTGGCTGAGCCAGAAAGTTCGAGAGCAAGGCTTGCGAAGCCCCAAAAAGCGCAGTCTACTTATGTAAATGAGCACTTTTGGGGCGAGCGTAACGCAGCTATCGGACTTTCTGGACAGACACTATTTAGCAGCTTGAATAACACCGCACCCAATTCGCTTTCCAGCTGCCCCTGAAGGTTGAGAAATAAAGTCGTCTTCATCGGCGTGAACGATGATTGACTTTCCAACTACATTTTTCGTTTCGTCTTTACAGCCAACGCACCACAAATCGGTTTTCTTGGTGATGTAACCTATTCCATCGCTGCCCACTTCCATATTGCCGATATCTCCGCGGTGAAAATGATCTTTAGACCACTCGCCGTGATCTTCGCTGGTAGGATCCCAATGTCCGCCTGCGGAGCTTCCATCTTCGGCACTGCAATCGCCGTTTTCGTGGATGTGGATGGCGTGAATGCCCTCCGACAATCCGGTTATTTTCGCTTCCATTAGCACTTCACCGTTCTTTTGAGTAAAGACCACATTTCCCGAAACAGCGCTGCCGCTGGATGGAGTTATGGGGGCACGTGCCATTTCTTCGGCTCCGCACGATGCCAACAGGGCTGATAAAGCAGTTATTATGGTAATCTGAAATAAAGTTTTCATGGTGTTTTGTTTTTCTCTCCTTCAAAGATAAAAGTTGAAAGCGTCAATTTGACAAGAAGGTCGCATAAATTTACCACTATCATCGATTCTGTAAAAGGTGGCCTGGCAATATATCCGGCTGTGTTTAGCACTGAACTCTTGCCAGATTTTGTGTTTCCGAACTGCGCTTTCGTTGATTTTTACGATGCGGTGCGCCGCAGTTTGGTTTTCTTTTTACGGTTCTGCTAACTTTGCGGTATGCAGGGAAAAGCGCCATCGACAAGACCGGTAAAAGTGCTGGTAATCAGCAATTATCGAAACACTACCAGCGCCCGGCCCGAGGCGGAGATTTTTATCGGGCTGGCAAAAAGGGGCTTCGAGATTGAAATCATGACTTTCGGCGATGCGTCCTACGTCAAAAAGTTTGAGGACGCCGGAATTAAAGTTATCGATTTTCATCCCGAAAAGAAATTCGACAGCGCTGCCGTGGCGTTTATCCGCGACCATCTTTTGGAAGGAAAGCACGACGTATTGCAGCTGTTCAACAGCAAAGCCTACTTTAATGGAATTCGCGCAGTAAAAGGGTTATCCGTAAAGCTCGTGATGTACCGCGGAACGCAGGCCAATATCCACTGGTATGACCTTGCGCTTTACACCAAGTATTTTCACCCCAGGGTAGATAAGGTGATTTGCAATTCGCGCTCGGTAGAAGACGAGTTTAATAAGCAATCGCTGATTGATCGAAAATCCAAATTCGTCACCATCAACAAGGGCCACAATCCCGATTGGTACAAAGATGTGGTGGCGGCCGACCTTACGCCGTATAAAAAAACTGCCGATACTTTTGTAATTACCTGTGTGGCGAACGCGCGCAGGGTGAAGGGCGTTAAATATCTCATCGAAGCAATGGGGCATCTCCAAAAGGGATTGGATATAAGCTTGCTGCTTGTGGGCAATGGACTCGATACCGAAGCCTTCAAAAATCTCGCGAATCAAACGGGCTATGCGAACCAAATTTTCTTTGCGGGCTTTCGAAAGGACGCTCTTGAACTCGTGAAGGCGAGCAATGCTTTCGCCATGCCATCCATTGGGGCCGAGTCGCTTACCAAGGCTGTGGTGGAAGCGATGCATCTGGGCACAGCACCCATCATTACGGCTATCCCCGGAAATAAAAACATGGTGGAACACGGAAAAACCGGTTTTTTAATTCCGATTAAGAGTCCTGCGGCTTTCGCCGAAGCGATAAAAGCACTCCACGACAAACCGACCTGGCAGAAAGAAATAGGGGAAAATGCCCAGGCCCGAATTGCCGAGATCCTCGATACCAAACGCACCGTAAAGGAGTACGAGCTGTTCTACACACGTCTTGCAAGGGAAGGAGAGCCCTTTAAAACCCCATTGGAAGCGCTGTAATTTTTCATGCATTTTACGCTGTCCACCCAAAATAATACTGCTATGAAAACGAAAATGGAATTTTACAAAGAACACTTTGTCGGCGACCTGTCTGCCGGGTTGGTAGTGTTTTTAATTGCCTTGCCCCTTTGTTTGGGAATATCTCTCGCATCGGGAGCGCCCTTATTTTCGGGAATTATTGCGGGAATTGTCGGTGGAATCGTCATTGGTTTTACCAGTAAATCGAGCATAAACGTTAGCGGTCCTGCAGCAAGCGTTGCCCTCGTAATTTTCATGGCAATAGAGAATTTGGGCAGCTTTGAAGTGGTGCTTGTGGCCATTATTCTGGCCGGAGTATTCCAAATTTTGCTCGGCTATTTGCGGGCTGGAACGGTGGCCTATTTCTTCCCCAATGCAATGATCAAGGGGATTCTTGCGTCCATCGGAATTATTCTGATTTTAAAACAGATACCCCACGCCTTCGGTGTAGATGGAGTTTTTGAAGGGTCTGAAAGCTTTGAGCAAAACGACGGAAGGAATACATTTACCGAGCTGCTCTACACCATCGAGCATATTAGCTGGGGCGCGGCCATTATCACGCTGGTTTCACTTATCACCATCGTTTTATGGGACAGGCCCACTCTAAAAGCGAAATACCCTTTTTTCAAATTCTTCCCTTCGGCTTTAGCTGTTGTAATTCTTGCAATTATATTGAACGAGGTGGTTTATGCCAATTTTTACCCGGAACTCATTCTCGGTGAAGGGCATTTAGTTACACTGCCCGTTGCCGGTAACATAACGGAGTTTTTCGGGTTTTTTACGTTTCCCGATTTTCAGGGTGCGCTGCGGCCCGAAGTCTTAACGATTGCTTTGAGCATAACTTTTATTGCGAGTTTGGAGTCGCTACTCAGCACCGAAGCCGGCGATAAACTCGACCCCTACAAGCGGCGTACATCTACCAATCGCGAGCTGAAGGCACAGGGCCTTGGGAATATTGTTGCCGGACTTATTGGCGGTATCCCGGTAACGGCAGTTATTGTGCGTACTTCTGCCAACGTTAATGCCGGGGGTAGAAGCAAAACTGCAACGATTACCCATGGGGTTATTATGCTGCTTTGCGTTGCAATTATCCCGATTTTGTTGAATAAAATTCCACTTGCTGCTCTCGCCGCTGTTCTCTTTGTGGTGGGCTATAAGCTCACGAGCGTCTCGCTCTACAAATCTGTTTTTAAGCAGGGGCGACGTCAATTTATTCCCTTCATCGTTACCATTGTAGCCGTAATGCTCACCGATTTAATCACCGGGATAATAATCGGTGGTTCTGTAGCTGTTTTCTTTATACTGAGAGACAACTACAAAAATGCCTATATGCGCGATAAGGTGGTTACGGAAGGAGATTCTAAAGTCGTTATAAGACTTTCGGAAGAAGCGACTTTTTTGAACAAGGCAGATATTATGCTCACCCTGGATCATATTCCGGAAAACACCAATGTGGTAATTGACGGAAAGAAATCGAGGTATATTCACCCCGATATTTTTGAAATCATCATGGCGTTCAAAGAAAATGTGGCCATTAAAAACATCGATTTGAAAATTATTGGGATTGACGAGTCAAAAATGCAGCGGCATTACGATTTAACCAAGGGGTGATTTGGGATTTAGCCGGGGCGAAATGTAGTTATTTACTTATGAATCCCGGCATAAAAAACCCCCGAGCGTGACGCCCGGGGGAATTGGATTTCAGAATAAATAAGGAATTACGGCTGATCCCCCACAGAGCCGTAATTGACGCTGAAAATGGAAAAATCCTGA
>JAIVHP010000067.1 GCA_020201045.1 Flavobacteriales bacterium | reverse complement strand
CGCTACCACAATTCAAAAGACTTTATGAAGTTTCCGAATGTAGGTGGGCCCGAACTCGAATGGGATAAGCTCGTGCAACTCGAGCACTCCCAGTTAAAGCAGTCAAAGAGTATTCTGGAATCTATTGAAAAAAGGGATATTCTGCTTCACTACCCATATCAACATTTCCGCTCTTTTGTGCACTACCTGCGCGAAGCGGCTATAGACCCCAATGTGCGGGAAATCAAAATCACCATCTACCGGGCGGCAAAGTCTTCGCGGGTGATGAATGCGCTTATTTCTGCCGCTAAAAACGGGAAAGAAGTTACGGCCATTATTGAACTCAAAGCGCGTTTCGACGAAGAGAACAACCTGGAATGGAGCAAGAAATTACAGGATGCGGGCATTAAAGTCAATTTTGGTATCACCGGAATGAAAGTGCACAGCAAGCTCGCATTGGTTACGAAAGTAATAGATGGAAAACCCCGGTATTACTCGGCGATCGCCACGGGAAATTTCCACGAGGGCACCGCCAAAATTTACAGTGACTTCGCCCTGTTTACAGCCAATCAGGAAATCTGCGAAGAAGCGCAAAAAGTTTTTGCCTTTATAGAAAGGCCCTATCTCAATTTTAGGTTTAAGCACTTATTGGTAGCGCCTGCGTCCATGCGCTCTAAATTCATCAGCCTTATAAACAGGGAAATAAAAAATGCCCGCGAAGGAATTGACGCCTATTTGGTAATTAAAGTAAATAGTTTGGTAGACGAAACACTGATCAGAAAGCTTTACCAGGCGAGCAAATACGGCGTTAAGATTCGCATCATTGCCCGCGGTATTTGCTGTTTGATCCCCGGTATTCCAAATTTGAGCGAAAACATAGAAGTTCGCAGTATTGTGGGAAGGTTTTTAGAGCATTCACGGGTATTTATTTTCGCCAACTCAGGGCGCGAAGACATCTATATTTCTTCGGGCGATTGGATGGAGCGAAACCTCGACCACCGCGTAGAAGTGGCATGCGCAATCTACGACGAGAATATTCGAAAAGAAATTCGCGATTTCATAGAATTGCAATGGAGAGATAATACCAGAGCCAGGCTAATTGAAGGAAGGCAACTCAACAAGTTTGTGGAGAAGGAAGAAGGCGAAGAGAGCGTTGAAGCTCAGAAAGACCTTTACGAAGTGATTAAGCGTCACCACGAATCGCTGCAATCGTAAGATTTATTTTACGCCGCGCCGCCGCTCTACTTCCACGGCTTTGCTCACACTCACCTTGCTTCCATTGTAAAACGGAACCACAAAGGCGTTTGCTATAGCATTAGCGCGGATATACTCATTTCCTTTGCTCGCTTCGGCGTAAGAGAAAAATACGCCGGCGTATATGCGCACCAAACTTTTATTTACCGTTTCGCCGCTTATGGGATAAAGCCCGCGGAAATTAGACACCTGAACATCGCTCGGGTAGTAACCCAATTGAATTTTGTAGACCAGCCCATCTGGAATCACTTCATCCATTTCAATCACTTCCGGATTTTCGCCAGTCTCAAATTGTGCAACGTGCTCGGATGGGGGTTCTACACCTTCCACATCGGCCAGAAATTTTTGGTCGAGAATTTGGCGAATCTCTTCAATCCGCGATGTAGCGTCTCTCAACCGAGATGTACTTTGATCAATTTGCAATTCGGTTTCGCGCTTGCGTTCCCTGAGTGCGTGCCGCTTTTTTTGCGCGGTCGCTTTTGCGATGCCCGCTTCGTACCGCTGTTTAATTTCTTCGAACTCGGCTATTTCCTTTTCGTAGGCATTAGCCGCAGCCTGATAAGCAGATTCATCGGCTTCCAGGCGAATAACTTCATCGTTGAATGGCAGAACTTTGTAGCGCTTCTCTTCAGATTCGGGTGCGTTCTCTTCGCCTTTCAGCAAAAGCGATGCATTGAAAAAATCCATTACCGCATTGCTGAGGGTAAGGCTCGCTTCAGTACCGAAAACGTGGTGCGAACGAAGTTCGCTCATAGGGTAATATTCGCGAATCACCGTATCGGCAGAAAGCAACTTACCTCGACCGGTATTCAAAAAATCTCTTGCGGGGTAATTTGATTTCGGTGCGTGAATCAGCGCCGTGTCGCTGAGCATCAAAGAACGCTTCACAAAAAAAAGCGCCGTATCGGCAAACATCCGCGAACTGTCTACTGCGCTAATGTAAGTGGTAAATTTGGTGTAGTAATACCCTTCTTCGGCATAGCGCGCTGCCGCGATGGAAGCATTCTTGGCCCGGGCATTTGGAAAGTACTCGCGTTCAATAATATCTTCCTGAGCCTGCGCTCCAGAAAACCACAAACTCATCGCGAAAACGCATATCCCGAAATAATACTTCATATCCTGTAGCAATTTTACAAGTATTTCTCAGCATCGCATCATGTCCATCTCACATGTTTTCAACAGCTTGAACGGAACAAAACTGCGTGAAAGTACTTGTGAAATCCAGAATAAAAAACCAGCTTTGGTACTATGAATAATCGGCTCATATCCTGCATCAACATTTTGTTGTTCAGCGCTTTATCGCTTAGCGCAAGCGCTGGCACTCCGGAAAACGGCGATCCCTGGGTGCGCGAATACCGCCAATTTTTAGAGAACAAGTCGTCTACAATCAACAATAAAGATGGCGAACCGATCAAATTTTTTAACGGGTTCTCTATGGGTGTGAGCGGAGGTCTTGGCCTTTTTCACGGAAGTTTAGCCGACTATGATATGTTTGCGCCGCTCGATGATTTTGACTCCTATTACAATTTTGCCTGGCGGGTATATGCGGCGCGAGAAATAAAGTGGGGTCTGGGCGCAAAACTGCAATTCGAAAAGGGAGAGCTCTCCGGTGGACGTCTTCCCGGAAAGGAAAGCCTGCCGGTAGACTTTGAAACCAAGTACAATACCCTTTCAGGTCTGGTAACGTTCGACTTGTTTAATGCGCTTTTTAACAAGAAAAAAGGACTGGAAAACCACAAGTTTTACGCTTTTGCCGAAGTGGGAATTGGCGTTACGTTCTACCGCTCTTTCACCACATGGCGCCCGGTGGGCACGCAACAGGGAGAGATCAGAGATTTTTACGGCTACACGGTGCAAGACGATATGCCGCCCACACAGCGCTATTTGCTCAAGGGCCGAACAAGCCCCGAAGTAGCTCTAAATTTCCCCGTAGGATTTACGGCGGGTTACCGGATAAACCACAAAGCAGATATCACCTTTAGTTATACGCTAAACAACACCACAACAAAGCAATTAGACGCCTGGAGCCGCGAATTTAATTCCAACGACAAGTACTCCTATTTCGGTGTAGGCGTTCGCTATAATTTTAACCGCGAGAAGGAACAATACCCCAAGAAAAAGGAGAAGGAGCCCAAGGAAAAGAAAGATAAGAAATGGAGCCTTTTCGGAAGTAAAAAAGACGATGTTCAGCCAGCGGACGTAAAGCTCTCCGAGCCCATCGAATCGCGTAAATCAAATAAAATTACAGACGGCGCAGACAATAATGACAATGGCGATCTGGAAGAAATTCGCATGAAAATGTTCGAGCTACAGCTCAAGCTTTTTGAAATGCAATACCTGCTAAATGGTGGCGATAAGGAGAACACACCAAAAACGCCAGCTCCGACCAAGTAAGCTTTACCACCCCACCCGAAACCCAAATTCTCCGGTTATCACTTTTCCCGAAAAGTATTCGGGTGTGAACCGGTCTTCTCCCGAACTGGATTGATAGGTTACTCCGGTAAACAAAACCGCGTCGTTTATAATTTCCCATTCCGCGTAAAGCGATGCACCGTATTGGTCCCAAATGGTTTCTTCCATAAACGTTAAGCCGGTGACGTTGGCGTTTCCATTTACAATTTCATAAATATGCTCGGGGCCTTTTCGGGCATACCACCCGCTTCCGCGGAAGCACAAATTCCGCCAAGGCTTATACCTTGCCATTGCAAAAATCTCATCGGCATTTTCGCCGAGATAGTGGCCCAGGTTATATTGGTTAGATTCAAACGTAGTGGAGTTTATTTGGTGGCGGTAAGTCCAGGGGCGGTTATAGGTGTACTCTGCTGTTAAGTGCAAATTGGGGAGTGCATTAAACCAGGTAGCGCCCATTTTCAGGCTCATTATATTGGTTTGCTCATCGGCATTCCAAAAATTACCGATGCTCACTTCATCGATAAACAGCGAAGTGTAGATGTGAACGTTTTTGATGGCCCGCGCACTGATGTCGAAAAAGAGTTGTGCATTTTGCCCGAGTTCATTGCTCCCCGTTCCCGAATAAGTGTGATCGGCCGATTTGAAAAACATAAAGGGAATAAAATACACCGGCTGAATACCATTATCGCTGTACACAATGGAATTCCCAAAGGTGAAATCGATATTCCAGTTAGACTTGACAGTAAAGTAATTTGCCGCGATATTCTTGTTCATATCCACGCGCCGGTTTCCGTTTGGCGTAAGGTACGTGCGGGAGCTGTCGAGCTCTTCAGAGACCAGCCACCCGTGAATGTACTGAAAATCGAGCCATTTTAGAGGGTACATCCTAAAATTGATCATCGCGTATGAGGGTGCCTTTCCGGAAAAAATATTGGCATGGCGCTCGGTATTTCCCCATTCCAGCCGATCTTTCATCACCGAAATATCTCCCCATTTCCACTGGTAAGATACCCCGCCAAATGCTTCGTTGTAGTCGCTGCGGTTGTCGGCAGCAATTGATTTGTAGTTCTGTCCGTCGCGGGTTGTAAGATGTCCGGGAACTGCGATAACATCAGAAACAGCGTTGTCGCGCAAAGAGCCCCAGGCACTGAAGTTTTCGAACGATGCGAAAAACCCGGCTCCCACCCTTCGGTGAATCCGAGTCCCGTTTTGATTTGCCATTACGCTTCCACCCAGAATGGGGTTGATCGTGAGATTTACGGTAGAGTCGCTTACGTAAACCGCATCGAGCCTTCTATCCCAATCCTTGCCCACGCGGAGCTCCTTTCCGTAATCCTTAAGAAAGAAATCGAGTTGGTAGGCCTGTCGCCGATTTAGTGAATCGCGCTTTTGGCTGATAGAATCAAGCTTTGAGGCGATAAAGTTTCGCGCAAACGGTTTTGAAAACGTATTTATGCGGATCAGTCCGGCTGCAGCCATCTCTTCTAAAAACGGGTACACCGTATTGTCTTTGTGATCGTACACTACCTGCCCCTTAAGATTCAGGAAGGCGCAGAGGCAAACAAAAACAGAAAGGATGGTTATTCTGCCACTCAATGGCTTCGCGCTTTATTCAGGAAAATATTTTGAAAAGCCTTTACGCCGTAGCTCAGGTCGGTTGACCACGGATCTTGAACATACGCGCGGATATAACGCGATTCAGATTCCATGATTTCATCCAGATTCTTTGGCATATCCGCGTAAAATGGTGGAATAAGCCCCGGCTTTCCCTGCACCCTAAGGCTCTTGTGCTCGGCGGTGTAAAGGCTAAGGTAGTGCTCGCTTAGTGGCCTAACGCCAACCAACTTTAAATCGCCGCGCAAAATATTATAGATCATGGGGATTTCGTCTATCCAAAACTTGCGCATCCATCTCCCCCATTTGGTAATGCGAAAGTCGTTGGCAAACTTCCCGCCTTCCTGAAGATGGTTTTGCTCAAATACGTATTGCTGAATGTATTGGGCATAGGGGTGCATGGTTCTAAACTTGTACACCACAATGGGTTTTCCGCAATGGCCAATGCGATTTATTCTCAGAAGAATCCCGGTGCTCGGCTTCGGGTCTTTAGACGGCTTTCCAATCTTCTCGGCTTTGAAGTAGAGCATATTGTTAATCTCTTCCACTTTGCGAATTTCAAACCCGCAGTAAACCAACCGGCCCAGCACTTCTGATTTAGACAAAGCCCGGTTGCGTCCATTGGTCAGGGAAAAGTAGATTTTCTCGGTGAGCCTGAACTTTGGAAAGATGCGTTTAAATACAAAATCGAGCCCATAGTAGCCTGCATTCACCACCTTCGGGAACTTTTTAAAGAGCCTGTTTTTTCGCTGCTCCAGGGTTTCTACACAGCCCACAAAACTTCCACCGCGGTGCAGCTTGCGGTTTACCGTACGCAAGAAATGGTTAATTCCACGAATATCATTAACCCGGTGCAGGTTGGTAAAAGCGTGCAGCGATTCGTCGCGAAACTTGTAAAGATTAGAAACGTCGGTGATTTTTGCGACCTCAGAAATTTGATCGCGGCCTTCCAATACGGGAGATAAAAACTGAAGGAGTTTCCCGCCCGAAGTCCCGGGCAATTTACTCATCTTCTCTGCGACTTCCAGCATGGTTCCGTTAGGTTAATCGCCAATAAAAATAACGGTGAGAAGACTACTCCCTATGCGGTGTACAGAGAGTTATAAACAAAGAAATTAACTTGGATTAACACTTAAATTCTCAAATACTTCTACCCAAAATGGAGCCGGTGAAATGGTATTTCCGAAAAGGATAGTTTGCTTTATTTTCCACTCATCTGCAATATTATCTTGTTCGACCCATTTTTTGATCAGTTCGATGAGCTCTTATGTACATGGATGCAAATGCCAATACCTGATGCATATCCTTCGGATGAACGCGCAACCGGTAATCTTCCAACATATTCGAAAAGGGTCGTTCGGAGGTAATAAACACCTGACCGAAGGGCTTTAAAATTTCGATAATTTTCATGGCCAGCTCATCGGTAATCCCCGCTTTGCCCTTGTCGTGATGAGCGTGAAGCGAAGCAAACCGAAGAATAAAATACTTGCCCGCGGCCTTGACAACTTCCGGCAGCAAGTCGCGGTTTGGCGTAAAATAATCGGGGTGGAGATAGGTGAGCTCCTGATAACTCTCGTAGCCAATTTTTTTGTGGTTAGACGGACTCTGATCGCAGCAATTTGGAGCGAGAATAGCGGTGGCAAAAGGAAAGGCGAGTCTGGCCATAAGCGGCACAGCGTTGCTGTCGTCTTCGTTTACCACCACTGATGGAATGCCGAGAAGTTTGCCCACATGGGTGATCACCAGGTCGGTGCCGGCGAGCAAATCGGGCTTCCACTTTTTACAAATTTTAAAAACCCTTGCTTCGCGGGCTGCAACACTGGCTACAAGCCCAATTTTATGACGCGACTTGCGCGCTGTGAGCTTTTCAATATCCCAGTTTTGGGAATCTAAAAGTTCAAAGAGCACATCTTTGTCGCGAGCTACTACCTTTACTTCGTGGCCCTTATCGAGAAGCAATTTGATTGGAATTTTGAAATTATGGTAGTGGGCCGGATGGCCCATATAAAACAAAAATCTACTCATTCATTAGTTTGTAATCAGGTGCTCGTTGGTAAAGGTAGCCTTCGCAGATTGTTCGCGCAATTCGGTGGCCTTTATAATTTCACTCAGAGCGATAAACATCCACGCATTTCCCCACCGCATATAAGATGTACGGTCGGTAAAATACCGGTGCTTGCGATAGTAGAAGTAGCCACGGCGATCCTGAAAATTGGCCAGGGTATAGAGCGACACGCGCTTTGCCAGTTCGGCAGCTCTCGTGCTTCCGCAGAAGCGGTAATAACGGCTTCCGGTAATAATCCCTTGCGCCTGATGGTGGATATCAGCCGGATAGTCGCCGGGTAGTCGCCACTTTGCCTTCCCCGTTGCATCGAATTGATTGTCGCGGTAAAATTCAAATCCATCCTGAAGTGCTCTTTCCACATTTTCCGGATAATAGTTTAGCGCTTCGGCGATAGCCATAATGGAGTCGAGCACAAACCCCTGATGAAAATCTATTTGAACGCGTTGCTTACCGGTATCGAGGTCTTCGCTGTAGTTCCAGCTTCCATCCGATTTTTGCTTATTGATCACAGAAAGCAGGGCCTTTTTGGCAATTTCTGCAAAATCCACCCGACCGTTATGGGCAGAAGTACGGGCATACACTTCTGCGGCCAGCAGCGATGCATTGTAGCAAAAGTCGGGTTCGGCGGTGCTGTAAGAGATTGCAAAAACATTGTCTTCGTTTGAGTGGTACAAGCTGTGGCCGATAAATTCACAGGCTTTTTCCATCGCGTCTAAAGCGCGCTCATCGGCGAATGCCCTGTAGTACGCATCGAGCCCCTGAACAACAAAGCCAGTAACCACCGCCGTGGGTGCCCAGGCTGGCAGAAACTTTTTTGGGCTCGCCCACGGAAACGGGTAGCCCCAACCCATGCCCTTTTCAACCGGTGATTTGCAAGCGAGAAGCATTTCAAAAATCTGCTTTGCCTTTTCGGCATTTCTATCTCGACTGGGGTGAAGGGAATACCCACGTAGAAAAAGCCCGAGCGCTTTGGGGTTTAAGGATTTCGGGACACCGATAAGCCGCCTGAAGTTGAGCGGATTTCGCTTAAAAAGCTGGATAGCGAGAATAGGCGGCCACTTGCCCATTTTGTCGAATGGGATTTTTCCCATCAGCACGTCATATGGGTCGTAGCCCTTATAGACTCGCTTCGCTACATACTGCTCCAAATGCCGCAGCGATCGCCTGAACCTGATTAGTTCGCTTTCGGAGATATCCATGATGCTTCGAACGCTTCGATGTCTATTTTTTCGCCCCCTCTGCGCAGTGATTCCACCACGGCAAAAGTAACCAGGGTGGCGTGAAGGGATTCATCTACCGAAACCGGCAATGCCTTCCCCGATTTCACTGCTTCTGAAAAGGCCTTTATCTCGGCGGCGTGGCCCTTGTCTTGCTTTTGAAGCTTGACCTTTCGCGAGCTGCCCTTTTGTGACAGTTCCAAACTTTTAAAATCGCGGATTACCGCCGAACTTCCACCTGCAAAAATTTCAGCGTATTCTTTGGAAAGCCTAGAGCTCCCGTTGCTGAAGTAGGAAATGTTTGCAATAGAGCCATTTTCCATTTTAAGGGTAATTGCGCAGGTGTCGTGCCGATTGCTGGAACTATCCATGGCAATGGCCGATACGGAACTAATCCGGCTTTCGGC
>JAIVHP010000251.1 GCA_020201045.1 Flavobacteriales bacterium | reverse complement strand
TTCTCAACAGATCGGGGTCGCGGGTGGCGCCAAGACCAATGTTATGTGGGAAGATGGTGGCGCCCTTCACATTATTGTGGCCGTGTATGGCATCTACGCCGTAAAGCAGCGGGATGGAAAGGTGATTTTCATCTTCGGCTACGGATGCTTCCCAGTACGCATCATTCATCTCTACCCAATCGCTGAGTTGATTGCTGCCCGGAGTTGAACCACCGCCGCTCAATACGCTACCAATGTGATTTTCCTTCACTTCGCGCGGGGTAATCGCCATCCGCTCGGTCTGAATCATCTGGCCAATTTTCTGATCGATGTTCATTCTCGCGAGCAGATTTTCAACCCGTTCTTCTATATCTGTAATATTCTCCGTCTTCGTATTCATTTCAATATTCAATTGGAGTCAAACTCCGTGTTATTCTTCAAGTAAAAATTCGCTTCCAACGTATCTATAGAAAAGGTGAAATCGCCTGCTTCGGCCACCCATTCATTCTCGGTATTCACAAATGCGAAATCGCTCGCATTCAATTCAAAGGCTACATCTTTGGCTTCGCCGGGTTCTAATTCAATCTTTTTAAATCGCTTTAAGCTTCTGACTGCGGGAACTACTGATGCCACCAAATCTGAGCTGTAGAGCTGAACCACTTCTTTACCCATTCGCTCGCCGGTATTTTGCACGGTTACTTTTAGCGAAATAGGAGCTGATAAATCCGATGTATCAGCGCTTAGTTCAAAATCGCTGTAGGCAAAGCTGGTGTACGAAAGTCCGTGACCAAATTCGTACTGCGGGTTAAACGCATCGAAGCCAAAGCCCGCGTCTCGGGTATCTGCCCTGGTGTGGTTATAAGTCCAAATAGAACCGGTATGTCTGGGATAGGTAAGCGGAAGTTTGCCCGATGGGTTTACATCGCCAAATAAAATATTGGCAATTGCGCGCCCGCCTTCATTTCCCGGCAGGTATGCCATAAGTGTGGCGTCGGCAAGGGGCTCCACTTCACTTATCACTCTGGGGCGTGCTTCCACAAGAACCAAGATAACAGGCTTTCCGGTAGCTGCAAGCTTTTTAACCAGGTTTAGTTGCGCTTTGGGCATTTCCAAATCTTCGATATCGCTTGGCTTTTCTGTGGCCGGCTTTTCGCCGAGGCACACAACCACGACATCGGCAGTTTTGGCCGCTGCCACTGCCTTTTCGATATTTACATCTTCGGTATAATCTGTTCCCTGAACAAACGTCATTGTTGTTTCGGCCAAGGACATTACAGCTTCGTGAATTGTTTTCTTATTAGGGTCGTTGTAATCGCCTACTTCTCCACTCCATGTTCGCGACCATGCACCATTTAAGTAATTGAGCGAGTTTCCCGCCACTCCGGTTACAAATACGCGCTGATCTTTGGCAAGTGGCAAGATGTTACCTGTGTTTTTCAATAGTGTAATCGATTCTTCCGCAGCCTTCAAACTCGCATCGGCGAAAGCTTCTGAGCCAAATTTGGGATAGTCCTGGGGGTCGGTAAGCACTTCGTCAAATAAACCCAAATCAAATTTTACCTGAAGGATTCTGCGCACGGCATCATCTACCCGCGACTCTTTTACTTCGCCTTCATTTACCAGCTCTACAAGCAGTTGCGCAAACCCCGCATCGTAGGGAGCCATGCACATGTCGAGCCCTGAATTTACGGCGA
>JAIVHP010000479.1 GCA_020201045.1 Flavobacteriales bacterium | reverse complement strand
TATAATAATTGTTTAACATGTAATAAAGATACTAAAACGGCATCAGTAAAACAATGTTATAACGTTGATTATCAATATTTTAAATGATTGTTTTCGAACAGCTATTTGTGTATAAAGATTAGCTCCCACGGAGGGGATTAAGGGGTGGGTTTGCGACTGCGCGAAAGTGGAAAATGGATTGTTAAAACCTTCTCCGCACTATGGCCTTAATGAACATCAATACCTTAATGCTGGGAATAATAGAGAAACATTAAGGCATTAAGGAGCATTAAGGAAGCAGCCTGTTAATGGCCTGGAGGAAATCTTTTCATCGCTTTCAATTTTTGGCATTGCATAAATTCATCGCATAGAATGTATACATATCTCGCGTAGAGGATGATTAGCCAAATAGGCGTAAGAAAAGCCACCAATATTTCAAACCAGTGAAAGCCCGGCACCCTGCCGTCTCCGAAAAAAAGTACAGAAGGCCTTGGAATCGTTTCGCCCAAGATGTAGCACAATAGCCAAACTAAAACGGTGCAGAGCCACAACCCAAACCATTTCTTAAAAGGACCGTTACTGATTATATTTTTAGGAAAGATGAGTCTAATCATACAACTGATTATTTGGGCAGCAATGCAACACAATACCAGATAAATTAGTTGGGTAATTTCTACGCCTGGGAGATGCTCGGTGCAAGCCAGTACAAACACTAAAATAGCCGCGAAAATATATAGGATTTGCTCCAGCAGTAATCCGGTCCTGTAGTTCAGCATGGTTTTTTTCTAAATTTAATTTTTGTGATACTGCGTGCGCAGTGATTTGAAAATCTCGCACAAGAGTGAGCTTTCAAGATTCGCTGATTTCCGGTTTTTTCGTGAATCGTATTCCCTCCATCCCACCGGCACCCAAGCCAAGTTGCCTGGGCGGCGCCGGTAGAATCGATGGATCTCTGGTGCTTTTCTCAGACTTTTTTTGGGGAACTGATGTCATACCAGTTCACCTTGCGGGTGATGTACATCGCGAAAGCGAGAATACAAGTCAAGCCCACACTGCCAATCAATAAGGCGTAGTCTTGTACCTGAAGGGTAACGAACACAAATGCGTAAGTAAAACAAAGTATTACCACCAGCGTTGCGGCTTGCCTGGTGCTGGATAGTATTGCCCTTGCGTATAAGCCGATGATGCCGATTATCACTGTGCTGGATATCAGGTAAGCCTTGTTGAAGTTCAAATGTTCGGATATGGATACCAGCAAGGTGTAGAACAGGCAAAGCGCAAGGCCGATTAAAATATACTGGAAGGGATGAAGTTTCTTTTTATTAAAAATCTCGACCAGGAAAAAGGTGAGAAAGGTTAGGGAAATGGCCAGCAGGGCGTACTTTGCCGAGCGCATGGCTTTTTGGTAGTCGTTTACCGGAAGCATTAACTCCACACCGAAAAAAGCTGTAAGTTCAGGTCAAAATTAAAGCGATATGAATTCGTTTCATCTCCCGCCAGAACGTTTTTCACGGTAATTCCCGATTTCACCAGAGGAGAAATGTGCGAACCCGGTTCGATGTTTTTCGAATCGCCGTTCCACTGCACCACTACCTTTTCTTTTATTCCCCTCAGGTCTGAAATGTGAACCGTTAAAAAGGCATCATCGAGCAGGAATTCATATTCCTTGAGATCGGCGCGATACGCGGTTAAATTTTCGAATGATCCCGAGAAGGCCAACTGCGAGTCGTATACCACCACTTCGTAAATTCCACGCTTCAGCCTTTTGGGAGTAACTTCTCCGCGAACCTTGAAGAGATCGGGAAGGATGTGTACTTCATCTTCTACGGTAACCCATTTTTCATCCTTAAGCACTTCTTTGCGAATCGGGATGGTAAGGATAGGGCCGTAAACGTATTGCTCATTGGCCCACTTGCTGCTCACATCTTTCACCGTTTGTTGACGAAGCGAATTGCGCTCTTGAATTACGTCTTCCACCAATCCAATAGGAATGAGCAAGAGCAGCATCAATACAAATATGGAGAGCAGCTTAAGCGTAACCGAGCTCTTAATTGATTGTCCCAATTTGTCGAGGTAATTTTTGTTTTCTTTGTCCATGTTATTTGTTTTAAAAGTACTTTGAATTACAAAGTGAATGAGTAAAAAAAAGAGTTATTTCCGAAGTTTTATCAATTTTTCCAGCGCGTCAAGGTGCTCCTGAAAGGCCTTTTTTCCAGCGGGCGTCATAAAGTATTGGGTATGTGGTTTACGGCCGATAAAGGATTTGTTTACCCCGATAAAGGCTTCTTTTTCCAGGGCTTTCAGGTGGCTTGCGAGGTTTCCGTCGGTAACGTCGAGATACTCCTTCAGCGAATTGAAATCAAACATATCATTCACAGCCAGGGCCGACATGATACCCAGTCTTACCCGGCTTTCGAATGCTTTGTGTAAACCGTGAATTGAAATTTTCACTTTTCGTATTTAACGTGCATATAAATTCCATAAGCAATGTGGAACACCCCGAACCCCAGCGCCCAAATGATCAATCCATACCCGATGAACCAGGAGCCGACTAAACCCAGGCAAACTTCTATAATTCCCAAACTTCGTATTTCGCTGTAGGTGTACTTCCCGGCGTTATACAGCGCCAGTCCGTAGAAGATAAGGGTTAGGGGGGCGGCCAGGCCGATAATTCCGTTGGCAATGAGTATTAGAATGAGAATGCCCCCGGCAACGAGCGGAACGGCCATTGAAATAAGCAACCTTTTAGATGTAGGGTTCCAAAGTTTTTCAGATCGCTTACCCGCTCTTTTGCCCGAGAAGTATACAGCAGTGCCTAGTGCGAGAATCAGCACAATTGCAGCGAGGGCGATCAACTGTGGAATCTTGGACGAAATTTCGACGTTGGCGTAGGTTGTTGAAACATCACTAGGATCTGCTCCCATAATACGGTATGCGATGTATGATGCAGCCAGCGAGTAGATGCCGGCCATAATTCCCGCCCATCCCGAAAGGGACAGGAACTTGGAAGACCGCTCCATCATGGACCGTATTTCGGCTATGTCGCTAATGTAATCTTGTTC
>JAIVHP010000313.1 GCA_020201045.1 Flavobacteriales bacterium | reverse complement strand
CTTTTCTGGTCTCTGCCATTTGTTAAGGTATTTTGTGGTTTTAAAGTTACCCTTAACTTGGTGTCGCGTCAAATGTAGGAGTTCCAGGCATGAAGGGGTAAGGGGGAGGACATTTGAGCAAGAGCAAGAAGGTAGTGGTGTGGGTTTGCGGTCGTAGTCGGATTTGCGGGAGCTGAAGTGGGAAAGTTTGAAAGTTTGAAAGTGGGAAAGTGGGAAAGTTTGAAAGTGGTCGTAGGTTCAATAGATCCGTTTTGGATTCTGGATTGAACCGAAATTGAACCATTCTTGGAACAAGGACCGCAGCCTGCCTGAGGCTGACAGCGGAGATGTGTAAAAAAAGGGGCCTGCCCGCCTAAGCACGGGCCAGT
This sequence comes from Flavobacteriales bacterium, assembly GCA_020201045.1. Classification (GTDB taxonomy): domain Bacteria; phylum Bacteroidota; class Bacteroidia; order Flavobacteriales_D; family Cryomorphaceae; genus JAIVHP01. Next base: position 11,689 of record JAIVHP010000313.1, on the reverse strand, counting down.
GTGTCGGCCGGCGGGCCTGTCCGCCTAAGCAGAGGTCAGTGTGTCGGCCGGCGGGAGCGAGAAATCTTTTGAAACCTACGTGATCGTAATCAATGGAAATTTTATCGAAAAACCTTTCATACAGCGGTCTTGACTTTGACCGCAGCAGCACAGCTACTGCGGAGCGACAAGAATTTGTCATACCGTGAAACCAAATCGTAAATCGATCGTCGCGAAGTTCAGTCGTGCGCGGGCTCATCTGGAACAAGTGCGGGGTTGCTGCGCTTACACTGGGGTCGGGGGCGTGCGCCCCGAAATCCTTCGGGGTCTTCGCTACGATGCGACGGGGATGTGACGAAAGGGTAAATTCAATCTAACGAAACCAACGTGAAGGGGTTGGTCAGCGTTTTTACGCCGAAGAGTTTCAAAAGGCTGCCAATATCTTGTTTGTCGATGCCTTTTTCATTTGCGCGTTTTAAAACGCGCTTGCGGCTGAGAGACGGAATACGCGCCGCAAAAAATGGCCAGAGGGTATCGCTGGTATAGCGTTTTTCGATATCGGGAAAGTTTGCGAGCGTTTTTACTCCAGCGGCATCCTTAAAAGCCTGTGTATATTCAAAACTCCACTTCCCATTGCTGTATGACAAATAGCCCACATCCAAAGACCCCAATTTAAGCACAAAATGATGGGTCATTTTTTTATCAACTCGGTATTCCTGTTGATCGGTTGGAAGGAGTATTTTTTTTATCTTTTTTAGCATCACAAAAGCTTTAACAGCTTCTCGAATCGCAAATTTAAACATTCAGAAACGATCTGAAACCTTTCTTTACTCATCAATAAACGCATTTCGTCGTTTAAATATCCATTGACTAAAACCTACTCCGCGCACTGGGCTTAATGATTAACGCAGCAAGAGTTTTGAGCCTGCCTCGCCGGCCAGGCAAGAGCAAGAGAGCGGTGAGAAAAGAGATAAGGGGTGTAACGAAGACCGCAGCATTGCAAATGCTGCGGAGCAGCAGTAAATCCCAACTAAAAGCGACGAAGGAGCGCTCATCAGCCGTTGGCGGACAGGCTGACTAGCCCGTGTGTATGCCTGTGCGAAAGGAGTAAATCGCAAATCGCAAAATCGCAAATCAAAAAATCATTTCACAACCACCTTCACCATCTGCGTTGCATCACCGGCTGCAAGCCGAAAAAGGTAAAACCCCGCCGGAAGTTTGGAGACGTCCATTTGAGATTGGTAATGGACGAAGCCCGCACCGATTTGGCCAGCCGATTGCACCACGCGGCCCTGAACGCTGAGCAAATCTACTTGCAGGGGTTGGGCATCGCGCTTTTCAAAATCGATGGTGAGTTGATCGCTTGCGGGATTGGGGAAGACCTGGAGGTCGTTTACGACTAGTTCGTCGGTGCTGACTGTAAAATTGGAGATGAATTGCATGGTCTCGACATCGGAAATCTCTTGGGATTCGGGTATGGTGAGAATACCCTCGGTGACTGAAACTACCGGTATTGGAAAGCCAGGGGCAAAAAAATTGGTTAAAATGCCGGCAAAAAAAGTCTCAACCGTATCACCCTGAGATACAAATACATTTATATACTCGGTGGTTCCGCTTACGCGATAGGCGCCTTCCACTGTTCCCCAGGGCATGAGTATGTCGCCATAACCGTCTATCTCCATTTGCGATTCTCCGAACATGTTTGGAGAGGGTTCAGACGCGCCACTAGAAATATAGCTATCAGAAAAAGACGCTCCAATTTCAGCGGGAAAAATGATAAAGTCGTGCGGATCGAGGTAAATATTGAAAGAGGGCCAAGGTCCGTAAAACCCGGCGGTGGCGTATGCATTGTCTGTAAGGCTGATGTATTGGAATATATCATCTGAATTAACGGTATACGCCATATTGGCATTGGGAAACAAATCTTCGTGGCCCGTTGACCCAAATTCCATGATTTGGTGATCCCGTGGTTGACCAAAATTGTGACTCAAAAAAGTAAAGTCCCATATTTGATTATTCCCGGCCGTCCCTATCACTGCAGTATCCATAGAATTTGTAGAAAAGGTAACGCCCGCACTGGTTTCAATATCATCCGCAGTAAGCGGAGGCTGGGCAAAAGCGTGGCTGCAGAAGAGAGCGGCGAGAGCGATAAGGCAACATTGTTTTTTTATCGTTTCGTTGTTTTGGTCTGTCGAAATTAAAAATTCTGTTGGAAGAAGTTGGATGTTAGATGACCCGATACTAAATACGGTTGACCATTTTCTCGATGAATTGAAGTTGTGCGGCTGTCTCGCCATTCGCGGATCGGCTGCGCACCTCGAAATCCTTCGGGGTCTTCGCTTCGCTGCGATGGGAAGTGACAAGATCCAAGAAACTCACTTCAACGAGACTGGTCAACAAAGTGTTTCCCAATAATATCCCAAATCTCCCAGCCCTGAAAGGGCTGAACAATAATAGCCCGGGGGCAAGCAAGTGCCGCAGGAAACGAGCGCAACCCCGGGTGATTGCAGACGGTATGAAAGGTTTTGGCGTGCATTTTTGACAGCGTCAAAAATCATGACAAATACCGGCTCGTTGTTATCGAAGGTTGGATCCACAACCCTAACCCTGTTCGTGCGAAGTACAAATGAGCCATTTAGAATTTAAGGCCGGCAAGCCGAGTAAACATTAAAATTCGAATAAATTAATGTTTGTGGCGTAAAAAATGGTATTTTTAATGTCAGATTACCGAGCAAACATTAAAATACGCCTCATTTAATGTCTGAAAAAGATTACAAAATCAACCCCGACAGGAATCTACCGTGGAACGGGCTTCCCGATCTACCGATAAGCGAATCTTTCTACCGGAACGTGGAAGTGTTGGAACAACTGGGCGAAGCCAAGGCTGCTCTGGCGCGGCTGCACGGAAGGAGTGCGGTAATACCCAATCAGGCCATGTTGGTGAACACCATTAGTTTGCAGGAGGCAAAAGCATCGAGTGAGATTGAGAATATTTTCACCACCGACGATGAATTGTATAAAGCGTATAGCGATCAATCGGACCGGATTCAGGGAGGTTCTAAGGAGGTGTTGCGCTACCGGGAAGCGCTATGGTCGGGATATGAATATCTGCAAAAAGCAAAAGGCCGCTTTGACGTGGCGTATTTCGAACATGTGGGTAAAGTTGTGAAACAGGTAGGTGAAGGCATCAGGCCTGATTTTGCCCACACGGTCATAAAACGGGGTGGCTCCGGAGCTGCGGCCGGAAAGGTAGTTTACACTCCGCCGAAAGGAAGGAAAGTAATCGATGAGAAACTGAACGCACTCGTCGATTTTTTGAATGACGAAGAAAAGTACCCACTTGATCCGCTTCTGAAAATGGCAATGGCTCATTTTCAGTTTGAGGCAATTCACCCGTTTAGAGATGGAAACGGCCGAACGGGTAGAGTTTTTAACATTCACTACCTCACCAGTAGGGGATTGCTAGATGTACCGATCCTTTTTCTAAGTCGGTATATACTCCAACACAAGGATGCCTATTATTCCGGGTTATCGGGTGTTTCTCAACGTGGCGATTGGCAAACGTGGCTGATGTTTATGTTGAGAGCTGTAGAGAATACGGCCAATCACACTTTTGATAAAATCAATGATATTGTAAGCTCTAGAGATGCAGTGCTGAAGTTCGTACAGCGTGATAAACGAAATTTTCGCGATCCAGAGCGATTGGTTACGATGTTGTACAATCAGCCGTATATCAAGGTAAAACACCTTGTAGAAGCCGGGCTATATGCCGAAAACACCGCAAGAGATTACCTGAATCGTTTGTGTGAATTACAGGTATTGGAAAAAAAAGAACTGGAAGGTTATCATTACTACCTGAATGTTGAGTTGTATGGGATTTTGTCGGAATGAAAGTGGAAATCAGCAAGAGCAACAGTGGTGGTGTTCAATTGGCAAGATTGGTGTGGGTATTCGGGTGTGGTGGTGTTCAATTGGCAACTCTGAGCGACGAAGGAGCGATCACGACCAGCCGGCGGATAGGCCTGCGGGAGCGGAGTAATAGTGGTGTGGGTTTGCGGGCGTGGTGGGTTGTGCGGGAGGTTTGGAGGTGCGGGCTGGTGAGGGTTGTGCGGCAATTGGCAATGGGCAAAATTGGTGTGGGTTTGCGGGCGTGGTGGGTTTTGCGAGAGGTTTTGGGGTGAGTGGCGTTTGGGGTTGTGCGGCAATTGGCAAAGGTGGTGTGGGTTTACGGACGTGGTGGGTTTTGCGGGAGGTTTTGGGGTTAGAGCTGGTGGGGTTCAAGCGGCAACTCTGAGCGACGAAGGAGCGATCATCAGCCTTTGGCGGACTGGCTGACCAGCAGGCGGACGGGCTAGCGGGAGCGGAGTAATGGGCAATGGGCAAAATTGGTGTGGGTTTGCGGGCGTGGTGGGTTTTGCGGGAGGCATGGTCAAAGTGAAAAGTGAAAAATAGCCGCAAGTTCAATAGATCGGTTTTGGATTCTGGGTTCTTCCGCAATTGGACAATTCTGCGTAAAACCTTTAATACTGGGCATTCCCCCTTTGAACCGAGTGACCGCAGGGAAGGAGCTCATGACTAGCCGGTGCGTATGGCTGTGAGAAAGGAATAACGGGGTTAGGGGGAGGATTCGCACTTAAAAAGTGAAAAGTGAAAAATAGCCGTAAGTTCAATAGATCGGTTTTGGATATCTGGATTCAACTGAAATTGGACAATTTCTACTTTCTCCCGCCAATACTGGGCATTCCCCCTTTGGAGGGGGTTAGGGGGAGGACATTATAATCAGCAAGAGTTTTGAGCCTGCCTCGCCGGCAGGCAAGAGCAGGAGAGCGGTGAGAAAAGAGATAAGGGGCGTAACGAGGACCGCACTGCGGAGCGAGCGGTGGTCAATTTTGGTAGAGACTGCGAAAAGAAAAGTTATACCCTACTGGTCAATAGCTGGAGAAGCTTTGAAACAGACGTATTCAAATCGTAAATCGTAAATCGTAGATCGTAGATCGTAGATCGTAGATCGTAAATCCAAAATCACAAACGGATTTTGAGTTTTGACGGAATCATATAATCAACTCATCGTATAATCATATAATCAAATCAATCAACCGCCACTTTAATTGTTTGGGTGCCTGATTGGGTTGCGAGGCGCAGGAGGTAAAATCCCGCGGGAAGGGCGGAGACATCGAGCTGGGTTTGGAACCGGCCGAACCCACCGCCTTGTCGGCCGGCAGATTGCACCACGCGGCCGCGGATGTCGAGAAGGTCTATTTGAACCGCATCTGAATCGCGTTTTTCAAAGTTTATATTGAGTTGGTCGCTAGCGGGGTTTGGGAATACGTTGAGTTCGTCGACCACCACATCGTCGGTACCGACAAAATCGAAGTTGGAGATAAATGTGGTGGATTGAATGTTTTGAACGATGTCTAAGGTGGGAACCGTCACGATACCCTGAATCACGGAAATCACCGGCATGGGATAGCCGGGAGCGGCAAAATAGGTGTCTGTTCCTTCGAGAAATGCCTGTATGGTATCGCCCTGAAATTCAAAAGACTCTACGCGGCTTATGGTTCCGCTTGTGCGGTAGGCACCTTCTACCGTTCCCCACGGCATGATGATATCGCCGTATCCGTTTATTTCCATATCTATTTCGCCGAGCATGCTGGCCTCCTGGTCGTTCACGGTAATGTAGTCGAATGCGAAACTATCGACATATGCCACGCCGAGCTCAGCGGGAAAAACAAACAAGGTTTGCGGGTTGGAGTAGAAAGACTGAAATCCGCCGAACTCGTATTGGCCGTAAGTGGAGTACTCGTTTTCGGTGGCAAGTCTAAACTCATAAGCCAGGTCGGGACCGATGGAAACGACGGTATTAGCGTCGGGGTACTCATCTTCCAGATTGGTGGATCCGTATTCGGCGATTACCGCATTTTGCACGCCCTCGGGTATCAAAAAGGTAAAATCCCAGGTTTGGTTGTTGCCGGCTGTCCCCGCATCTCCAGACTGCATACCGTTTAAGGTAAACTCGGTGCCGATAGAGTTCTCCATTTGATCTAATGTAAGCGGCGCTTGCGCGAAGGAGTAAGAAGAAATAAGGAAAGTTAAGGCAAAAAAGATGTGAAGGTTTTTCATCGTGTTTGTGTTAGAGGTTCTCTGTTGGTGATGTTTTAGGGCTACGAAAATAGAAAATTTGTGGGAGTTTGGGTCAATTGGCAAGAGTGGTGAGGGGGTTCGGGCGTGGTGGTGTTCAATTGGCAACTCTGAGCGACGAAGGAGCGATCACGACCAGCCGGCGGATAGGCCTGCGGGAGCGGAGTAATAATGGTGTGGGCTCACGGGCGTGGTGGATTTTGCGGGAGGTTTGGAGGTGCGGGCTGGTGAGGGTTGTGCGGCAATTGGCAATTGGCAAAATTGGTGTGGGTTTGCGGGCGTGGTGGTGTTCAATTGGCAATAATGGTGTGGGCTCACGGGCGTGATGGGTTTTACGGGAGGTTTGGAGGCGCGGGCTGGTGGGGTTGTGCGGCAACTCTGAGCGACGAAGGAGCGATCATCAGCCTTTGGCGGACTGGCTGACCAGCAGGCGGACGGGCTAGTGGGTGCGGAGTAATGGGCAATTGGCAATGGGCAATGGGCAAAAGTGGTGAGGGTTTGCGGGAGGTGTGGGTTTTGCGGATGGTGTGGCGGTGCGGGCTGGTGGGGGGTGTGCGGCAATGGGCAATGGGCAACTCTGAGGGAAGAAGGAGCGATCATCAGCCTTTGGCGGACTGGCTGACCAGCAGGCGGACGGGCTAGCGGGAGCGGAGTAATGGGCAATTGGCAATTGGCAACGGTGGTGTGGAATTGCAAGCCTTGTGGGTTTTTCGGGAGCTGAAGTGAAAAGTGAAAAATAGCCGTAGGTTTAATACATAGGTTTTGGGTATCTGGATTCAACCGCAATTGGACAATTCTGAGCTAAACCCTTTAAATACCAGGTATTCCCCCTTTGAATTGTAACCGAAAACAGTGGTCAATTATTGGTAGAGACTGCGAAAAGAAAAGTTATACCCTTACTGGTCAATAACTGGAGAAGCTTTGAAAACAGACGTATCCCAAATCCCAAATCCCAAATCGTAAATCGTAAATAAAACCTACTCCGCGCTATAGGCTTAATGAACCTTAATACCTTAATGTTGAAAGCAATAGATGAAAATCAAGAAATCAAGGCGTATATTCATAATACCATACGGAATTTGAGTTTTGACGGCCTCATCGTATCATCAACTCATCATATAATCATATAATCATCTCATCACCTCCCCGCACCCTGATCCTAAGGCGGACACTACCGCACCATACCGCAACCCTAATCCCAAATCCCAACTAAAAGCGACGAAGGAGCGCTCATCAGCCGTTGGCGGACAGGCTGACTAGACCGTGTGTATGCCTGTGCGAAAGGAGTAAATCGTAAATCATAAATCCAAAAAAGAAGACGGAATTTGAGTTGTGACGAACCAATCGTATAATCAACTCATCGCATAATCAACTCATCATATAATCATATAATCACCTAATCAACTCATCGTATAATCACCCCATCTACCAATCGCTCAATCAAGTTAACCATTCACTTCGTTTAAACTATATAATTTGGCTACGAACTTGTTTTTTGTTTCGATTAATTTTTATATTTGTAGCAGCTAATAAACACCAAAACCTTGTGTGTGAATTGGCTAGATTGAAATACGAAATACCCCTTTCCCTTTAAGGCAAAGGGTTTCGCCGTGGGCGATGCTTACAAATGATTAATGAACCAAAATTTTTAACCAATTCTATCAAACATGAAACTTACCAAACTCGCGTTGATGCTATGCTTTGCAATAGGTATCAGCACAACTGCCCTGGCGCAAAATGCACAGGCCACACTATCTAAAAGCGGAGCCGTGGTGCTCCCCGAATCAGAGCCGCTGAAAAGCGCCTACCAAATTGACGCTTCCCTGTTCAATTTCGAATCTAATGAGGAAGCCATCGATTATTTGCAATCCAAAAACAGCAAGGAGGTTTCTTACCGTCCCGTGCTGCACAACGGCATTATTATGGTTTACTTGCAACTCAAGCAAAACCCCGACTGGACAACAGCTCAGTGGAATGCCTACTTCGCCGAAAACAGAATTCGGAACAATGAAGTAATGCACAATACAAACCAATCATCAAACTAAACAACCATGAAATTCATAAAACTTTACCTTACCGGATTGGCGGCGGTTTGTATCGCGCTAACCGGATTTAGTCAGCTTTCCGTTACGACAAACGCCAACTCCGACGACCTGGCGAACTCCATTCTCGGCGATAATAGCGGAATTACCATCCTTAGCACTTCCTACACCGGCTCAGATTTGGGCGCGGGTACTTTTGAAGGCGGTGACTTTGGAATCGCAGAGGGAATTTTACTTACCTCCGGTGAAGCAACCACAGCAATAGGACCGAATACATCTAATGGCGCAGGTAATGGAATGGGCGAGCCCGGAGATCCCGACCTGAATGCCATCGTGGCCCCTTTTAGCACCAACGACGCATCCATCCTGGAAATTGAGTTTATTCCCGATGCCAGCACACTCGAATTTTCATACGTATTCGGCTCGGAAGAGTACAATGAATATGTGTGCTCTAGCTTTAACGATGTGTTTGCCTTTTTTGTGAGCGGCGGTATTTACGAAAACGAAAACATCGCACTGCTGCCCGGCACCGATCCTCCCGTACCCGTTTCCATCAACAATGTAAACAACGGAAGCGTTGGCTCAAACGGTAGCGATAGCAACTGCGACGAAAACAACCTAGCCAACTCGGCCTTTTATATAGATAACGCCGAAGGCGAAAACATCGAATACGACGGGCACACCGTGGTATTGACCGCAACGATTAACCTCGAGCCCGGCGAAACATACACCATCAGACTCGCCATTGCCGATGCCGGCGACAGCGTGCTCGACTCGGGTGTGTTTATAGAAGGCGGAAGTTTTGTAGCCGTGGAGTACGATTGCCCCGACTTGCAGGTAGATTTCGGCGACTCTTGCGACGACGGCAACGACGAAACTGAAAACGATCAGTACAACGAGAGTTGCGAGTGCGTGGGAACACCCATCGGTGAAGAATTCGACTGCCCGGAATTTGAGGCGAACTTCGAAGACCCTTGCGACGACGGCAACGACGAAACTGAAAACGATCAGTACAATGAGAGTTGCGAATGCGTAGGCGAACCGATCGATGTAGACGACTGCCCCGAACTGGGTGGTGACATCGGAGACGTTTGCTTTATAGATGGTGTAGCCGGAGAAATTGTGGAAGGCTGCGCTTGCCAGATCGACACGAATGTAGAAGAGTGCGAGAGCTATCAATACTTCCTTTCGGATGTAAACGACAACGCGTCGGATATATACCGGGTGGTAGTATCGGGCGACGACGCCAATATGACGTGGCTGAAGACGATAGACTACGAAGTACATATAGCTTACAGCGAAGACGAAGAACTACTCTACCTGGTACGCAAATCAGACGGTTCGTTCAGAACGCTTGATGTATCGGTGGTAGATGGAGCAATGTCTGATGAAACCGTATTGGAAAGCCCCATCAGCGGAAGCGTAACCGCAGCAATTAACCACGATGGAAAACTCGTTGTGGGATCGCAGGATACGGGAGAGATCAGTATTGTAAACGACGATGGTTCGCTGAATTTCTACGGCAACGGCCCCATACAGGGTGGTGATATTGCCTTCGGAATTGACGGCCTCCCCTACCTCGCTACTCGCGCAGGAAATGGCGGGCTCTACAACATCGCCTTTGGAATGATGCTTACAGACAACCTGCCCAACACGGTAACCGGCCTGGCCGTAATGCCAAGCGGAAACCTGCTTTACTCGGCCAACGGCTCTGCGGCTCTTACAGGTCGCGCGCCCGATGGGTCTGACAATGGTGTAAGCCTAAACCTTATCCTTGACGGAGAATCGTTTACCCACACTAACGGCGACCTTGCCTACGGATGCGTAGATTCTGAAGATGTAGAAGAATGCACCGATTTTGCCTACTACTACATGGCCGATAATACACCGGGCTACGAGCAGGGAACTGTTTTTGGCGGTGAGATTGTTGGAAGTGAATTTGTGCTAACCGAGCTCTTCTCGGTTGGGTTTAGCGCCCACATGGCATTAAATACCAACGACGGTAATATTTACGCCATAGCCGGAGCTGGCGATGTACTCAAAACATTCGACGCCGATGGCAACGAGCTAAACAGCGTTTCTATAGACCTTTCGCAGGCGTATGCACTGGCGTACAACGAAGATGATGGACTCGTATATGCGGGAAGCGCGAATGCCGATGAAGTTTACGCCATTGACCCGGCCGATGGAACCACCTTTGTTTTTGCACCGGATGTACCGGTTAACGGTGGTGACCTGTTCTTTAACTCCGACGGGGATCTCTTCCTGGTGGAGCGCGTAAACAACGGTTCGTCCAGGTTGTACAATATCTCATCTGGCGACGATGTGTTTGTTGCAGACCTGGCACCTTCGGTAAACGGAGCGGCTCTAACTGCGGCTGAGGGTATTATTGTGGCATCCGGAAACGGAAGCAATACCTTCCCCACATACGACGGAGACGGCAATCCACTGGAAGTGCTCGATGCGGTTGACGACGCCGGCGAACCATTCCCCGTAGTAGACGGCGATATGGCGAGCGGGTGCCTGATAGACCCATTTGGCGGTGAAACTCCCGGACAGTGCTACGCTACCGAAGTGATAGAATACGTAGAAGGTGCATCGAGCAGCGGCGGAAGCATTGCTGCAAACCGCACCGACGCCAATCAGGCACTCAACGAACCCGAGCGCACCGATGAACTGGTATTCGTTTCGCTTGGATATGGCGGAAGCCTCACGCTGGCCTTCGACGGATTTATCCCGAACGAGGAAGGCGACGACATTGAAGTGGTGGAAACCACTTATGGAAACAACAGTTGCGATTCGTACCCCGAATTTGCCGATGTGTACTTCTCGGTAGATGGAATAAACTACGAGTTTGCCAAGACCATTTGTAGAGCAGATAACTTTGTTGATATCAGCGATGCCAATGAAGACTGGTTGTTTGCCAACTTTGTGCGAATTGTGAACAGCGAGACATCCACAACCCCCGATGCATTTGATGTAGACGGTGTGGTGGCACTGCACAACTGCGAAGATGAAGAAGAGACTGCTATTGCAGAAGAATCTGCTCCAGATGCGGTTGCGGCTTCAGAGCCGATGGCTGAGTTGAGTTCATTCCCGAACCCAACGCCAGGCAATTCGCAGGTAACCTTCACGATTGCGGAAACGCAACGCGCAACGCTCGAAGTGTACGACATGCAAGGTCGGTCTGTTGGCCAACTGTTTAACGCAGATGCAAACGCCGGACAGGAATACCGCTTCGACTTTAACGCTTCGCCACTTCCAGAGGGTGTGTATGTTTACCGACTTACCACCGAAAGCGAAGTAGTAATTGAGAAGTTTATGGTTACGAAATAAGCTGACCTTTTCCGGGAAACCGGAAGACCTCAAAAACCCGGATCAATTTGGTCCGGGTTTTTTTGTGGTTACGTATTAATAATGTAAGGGCGGATGTGTTTGCGTGAACCCCTTGCGGATCTGCATTACGGGATCCATTAAATTTATAAGTCGCTAGGTTTGTTACGCTGTGGCACGGATATCTCTGCGTGCTC
>JAIVHP010000250.1 GCA_020201045.1 Flavobacteriales bacterium | reverse complement strand
TGGCGTTACCGACAACGGCTCTAAAGCCCGAATCGGTCCGCACATTGTTTTTATCGACGTTTTCCATCCCAATGGTTTTACACATACCCAAAAATTACCCGTTATTGTAGCTGGTAAATTGAGCGACTAAAAATTATGATCGAAACAGACCTTATAAAAAGTAAACTCCCCGATGTGGGAACCACTATTTTTTCAGTGATGAGCAAAATGGCCGCCGATTGCGGAGCCATAAATTTATCGCAGGGATTTCCCGATTTTCCGATTGACCCCCGCCTTTCGGAGCTGGTTTACAAAAACATGCAGAAGGGAAACAACCAATACGCACCCATGCAGGGGGTTCCCGATTTGCGGGAAGCCATAGCCCGAAAAATAAAACGCACCTACAACCAGGAATATAACCCCGACATGGAAATTACGGTAACCGCCGGAGCCACCCAGGGGATTTACACCACTATCTCGGCACTGGTGAGCGAAGGTGATGAAGTAATTGTATTTACCCCGGCTTACGATTGTTACATGCCGCCAATTAAACTCAATCAAGGTACCGCCCGCCATTACCAATTAAAAGCTCCCGACTATAAAGTAGATTGGCAGGAGTTTCGGAAACTGGTAAACCCGCGAACCAAGCTCATTATCCTGAATACCCCGCACAATCCCACGGGCACCATTCTGGAAGAAGAAGATATGCTCGAGCTCGAAGAAATCATCACCAACAGCAATGCCTTTCTGCTTAGCGATGAAGTTTACGAACACATCACCTTCGATGGAAAAGCGCATGCCAGCGCCGCCCGATTTCCAAAATTGGCTTCCCGGTCGCTTATTGTGGCCAGCTTCGGGAAGACCTTTCACGCCACAGGCTGGAAAATGGGGTATATCTACGGCCCCGAATACCTGATGAAGGAATTTAGAAAGGTGCATCAATACCTGGTTTTCTCGGTAAATACGCCTGCACAGTACGCGCTGGCCGAATACCTGGAAGCACCGGAGAATTACGAGAATATTTCGCCGATGTACGAACGCAAACGCGACCTGTTTCTCAAAGCCCTTGAAGGTTCGCGCTTTAAGGCAATCCCATCGAGTGGAACCTACTTTCAGTTGCTCGATTTCAGCGCTATCAGCAATGATAAAGAAGTAGGTTTTGCCGAAAAACTAACCAAAGAACACGGGGTGGCGGCTATTCCGGTTTCGGTGTTTTACGAGAACAAGCGCGAACAACAGGTGCTGAGATTCTGCTTCGCAAAAGACGACGACACCTTGCTCGCCGCGGCAAAAAAGCTCTCTGAACTGTAGTTGCAATGAAGGAAACGCTAAAAATCGGGCTCTGTCAAACAGAGCTGGAATGGGAAGATTCGGATGCCAATCTCAGCCGCCTGGAACTCGGACTTTCGGAGCTGGACGCGGATGTGGATTTGGCCATTCTCCCCGAGATGTTTAACACGGGGTTTACCATGAATGCTCCCGGTGTGGCGCAAACCATGGATGGCGCTGCGGTAGCCTGGATGAAAAAAATGACGCGCAACCGCGATATTGCGCTTTGCGGAAGTGCAGTTATCGAAGACAGCGGTAAATACTTCAACCGGTTTCTCTGGTCTGAAAAGGGAGAGATTGTGGAGTACTACGACAAGCGCCACTTGTTTAGAATGGCCGATGAACACGAGACGTTTTCGCCCGGAAAGCGGCAGGTT
>JAIVHP010000066.1 GCA_020201045.1 Flavobacteriales bacterium | reverse complement strand
TTGAAGCAGTGCAACGCGTAGTGATTCACTAAATCCCGATTCTTAGAATCCACAGATGACAAATAAAACTCACGGTCGTTATTTATTTCAGAAATCAGCGACCGTTTTAGCAATACGATAAATTTTTGTGGGTAACTCCTCTCCTTTTACATTATCAACGATGCTTTTGCCGCCACCCGAATGGATTTACATCCGCATCGGCGATGACCCGCTCCGTATTACCGGTTTCGGGGTTGAAGGTGCACAGCGTTGACTTTTGCTTCCAATGCACGGAGGCCACCTTTTCCTTAAAGGATGCTTCGCTTTCAAACTCGTTTTCGATAAGCGCTTCGAGGCTTTTTGATTCTACTTGCCGTTCGTCGCCATTGCGCAACTTGATAAAGTAGTCGGTAGTGGGATTTTTTGGTGTCATATCTAAGTAACAATGTGGCCGGTGGTAGGTTCGAACGGTAATGTGAAAACAAGTTGTTCTACCTTTTCCTACTTGTGAAAAAATTCGGGAATAGGTCTAACTTTGAAGTCTGGATTTGCAGAAAGGTGGGAGGCGTTTTTATTACGGGAATTTTATCGTAAAACGGCCGCCCTTAATCGCAAGCAGAAACCGCAAACAAACCACAAGTGTTGGTAACCCTATGAATAAAACCTGGATACTTTTCGGAAACGGTGTATTGCTGGCTCTGATTATTTACCTGAAATTCTTCAATGACTCCACTTCAGAAATAATCACCCGATATCCCCAACTTCGGTCGGTGCTTTTGTTTTTGATTTTCTACATCGCCGTAAATATTATTTCAAACACTGCCAAATACGTTTACTCGCGGAGAAATAAGATCTCAAAAGACAGGAAAAACAATGTGCATTTCGGAATAGAAAACATTGCCAACTTCGCATTAACCATCGGTGTGGTCTTTACTTTTTTGAGTGTTTTTGGTGTAGACCCCATCAAGATTATCACATCTCTGAGTATTGTGGCTGCCGCCATTGCCATCCTGACCAAGGAATTTATTCTCGATTTCATCAGCGGGATTTACCTTAGCTTTTCGCACACCTTTGAGGTAAACGACTACGTTAAAATAGACAATCAAAAAGGGAAAATCGTGGAAATCAGTATGCTGAAAGTAAAGCTGCTCAACGACGATGACGACAGCGTGCTGATCCCAAACTCCAAAGTGCAGTTCAACGAAATTATCAACTACACCCAGCGAGACGTGCGGCTTATGACGGTCGATTTCCAGCTCTCCCTGCTATATGTGGATAGCATTGAACAGTTGGAAAGAGATATTATTCTGTCCTTAAAAAGCTTCGATGAGTACATAGAGAAAAAGTCGTACAACCTGAAGGTGATTGAAATGAAAAAGGACTATCTGGAGCTCAAATTTCAATATACTTTGAAAGAGATAGACATGGATTTGCAGCGCAAGATTCGCCGTAAAACTATCCGCGAAGTGTTTGATTTTATATCGAGCCGGAAAGAAGCTTTACCAGAACTAAACAACGGTAACGGATAATTTGATTCAGATGTTGTTTTTGAATTACGCCAAAAAAATTGCGGCTTCCTGCCTAATCTATTTTCCTTTTATGCTTCGTCCCTTCCGTGCGAAATAATCCTACCGTCTTCCATACGGATAATACGATCGGTTTTTTCGGCAAAATCTTCATCGTGTGTAACCACCAATAGCGAAAGTCCTTTCTCTTTGCTCAGATCGGTAAATATATTGAATACATTTTCAGAGTTCTTGCTGTCGAGGTTGCCGGTGGGTTCGTCGCCCATAATGATGAGAGGTTCGTTAATCAGGGCACGTGCAATAGCCACGCGTTGTTTTTGTCCGCCCGAAATCATGTTCGCCCGTTTATGAGCTTCGGAGGCGATTCCGAGAAGTTCGAGTTTGTCCATCGCATCTTTGCGGATTTGAGCGTCGGTTTTGGCGCCGAGCTTCCTCGCTGGCAGCATGACGTTGTCAAGCACGGTGAACTCTGCGAGCAGGTAGTGAAACTGAAATACAAAGCCAATTTGGGCATTGCGGATTTTCGCCAGTTCTCTTTGGTGCAATCCCGTAACGTTGCGCCCCCCCAAAAACAGAGACCCCGTATAGTCCGTGTCCATGGTAGAAAGAATATAGAGTAGAGTGGATTTGCCACAACCCGACTTGCCCATGATCGAGACAAACTCCCCTTTTTCAATCTCAAAGTTGATGTCTTTAAGGACGTGAAAATCCACAGGTTTATAAAAGTGCTTATCAATTTCGGTGGCTTTGAGAATAGGTGTGCTCATTGTCCGCGAATAATTTCAACAGGATCTATTTTTCGCGCCTTGCGCGCAGGCAGGTATCCCGCCAGGAAGGTGCTCACCAGGGCAAAAACAATCCCGAAAAGGTAGAATCTCCAATCGAAATTGACGGGGAAGGTTTTGATCGTGGGCAGGGCTTCCGTCTCAAAAGGTGTTTGATTAATCATTATGGACATCACCAGGCCGATGAGCAACCCCAGCAGTCCGCCCACGATACCAATTACCATGGCCTGTCCGATGAATATATTTCGCACGTCATCGCCAGAAAAACCCGTGGCCTTAAGTATAGCGATATCGTTCATCTTTTCATAGATCAGCATATTTAGGATGTTGTAAATCCCAAAACCGGCAACAATCAACAAAGTAATCGACACCGCGTAGGTAATCAAATTCCGGATACTGGTACCCGTTTCAAATTGCGCGTTTGCCGCTTTAATATCCACGGCCGACGCTTTGAAGTTCCGTCTAATTTCTTCGGCCATGGGCACGGCGTTTTCAATATCGTGCAATTTAACCTGGATATCGGTGATATAGGCTGTGCCTTCTCCAAGCATTTGCTGAGCCATACTGATATTCACGTAGCTCTGAATATTGTCTACTTCGGCCAAACCACTTTGAAAGATGCCCACTACCTTGAGTGGCACCAGCACTCCCCTGGCAGTTGATAGCTGTATGCGGTCGCCAAGCTCGAGCGACATTTTAGTCGCCACCCCCGCCCCCAGGAGGATACCGTTTCGGTTTTTGGCCAGGTCGTCAGGAGTGCCTTCAGTTACATAGTCTCCAAAATTGAAGAGTCGTTTCTCATCAAAAGGCTGTATTCCACTGACGATACCATTTAATTCGATGTTGCCTGCAAGATAAAATACGGGGGCTTTAACCTGCGGGGCAATTCCAAGCACCCGTGGGTCGTCGGCAAGTCGAGCCATCATGGGCAGCGCATTGTGCACACGTTCCTGACTGCCTTTCGGTTTTACCGAATGAATCAGGTTCACAGCGTCTTCAAAAGCTTCACTCAGCGCTACGGGCTGTTCATCAGAAGGAGTGATTTCATTGTAGATACGCACATGGGGAGTTCGATTCAGGATAAGTCCATCGAGTAGCTCATTGAGCCCGGTCATAAAGCTCATGAGTGTAATAAAAGTACCTATTCCAAAGGTAACACCCAGAGCAGCTATGCTACTCTGCTTTAACCTCGATGTAAGGTGTGTGATGGTTACATCAAATATGACGCGGTGGCGGCTCATGGCTTAAAAATGACGGACGATGTATCCAATCCCGACACAATCTCCACAGCTTCCATATTTCTAATACCGGTTTTCACCGATATTACCCCGGTGTCGGTTTGAACCGTATTTTCAGGCCCGAGGTATTCCAACGGGATAACCAGCGTGCGGTCTATCGTTTGGATCAGGATATTGGCTTCACCGCTCAGGCCGGCATAGAGCACTTTGGGTGCTTGCCGAAAACGCGCTTCCACTTTAAACGTCTGACTGCGTTCGTCTTTTTGGGGATAAATCCGGCTTACCTGGGCCTTAAAAACCTGATCGCTATAAGCATCGAGCACAACCAGCGCCATCTGGCCGACCTCAAGCCGGGTAACATCTACTTCGTCTACTGCCATTTCGATCAAGAACGTATCCCTGCTGCCCACCTGAGCGATGATTTCCTGGTTGAGAATAAATTCCCCTTCTTCCCTGGGCAGTGAATACACCTTGCCGGCTATGCGGGCGCGCACGCTGTGGTCCTGAAGATTGGTTTCGGCCTGCGCCAATGCGTTCTTAGAACGCGCATATGCATTGCGCAGCTCGGTATGAGTTTGTTCGTAGCGCTGCTCCAGGATGGCTAAATTGTTCGCCGCCTGTTCGTAGCGCAGCTTTCTGTTTTCAAATTCCACTTGCGAGCCAATGCGTTGCTCCCATAAGTTTTTCTGGCGCATGTAATTCAATGAGTCAAGCCGCAACTGATCGCGTGCAATCGCAATTTCCTGAGCTAGGGTAGCCAGTTCGTTGGCTCTGCCCCGAAGCTTCTCAGCAGCGAGATCTACATTCAAACGAGCGTTTTCCAAAGATAGCGCGGGCAAAACGGAAACCATTTTTGCAATCACCTCCCCTGCCCTTACCGTATCGCCTTCGGTTACGGATAGCGAATCAAGGATGCCCGGCACGGATGCATACACGTTATAGAGCCCTTCGGGTTGCACCGTAACCGATGCATATACCGACTCGGTAACCGCAGAGTATGACGGGTTGATTCCTTCTTCCCTGTTGTTGCAAGCAGCCAGAAGCAAAACAAAACAAGTGTATTTTAATGTGGCGGACATACCACTGTCAAAGATAAGTCAACATCTGAAGACGGCGGCATAGAAAAGGGGTTATTGCTGATGATTTCCACCATTTTCCGTCTAATAATAAATTTACCGGCACCAAGTGGGGACGTTGCGCGCAACGTCCCCGCGTCCCCACTAAGGCCCCCTTTTCCTGTTCCATTGTTGGGGAATTTGGAATCGATAGAATTAGCCAATTTAAATCAGAGCATATTGGTTTAGAAAACTGCTTAGTTCTTTACTATTCTATAGGTTTGCTCTCCTTCAATCTCTATGAGATACATTCCCCCGGGCCACTGTTCTGCATTTATTCGCCCGTTTAAATACTTTGTTTCCAAAACTGTTCTTCCCAAAACATCCCGCACGCGGATGAGGGATGGTTTGCTCAACCCTTCAATTTGAAAATAATCAGCACACGGATTTGGATAAATTTCAATGTCCATTTCAGGTTTTAGCGAGTTGCTTGATAAAGGTTCAGAACAAATAACCGAAACGCTGTTACTGAGAACTGAAACATCATAAGCCAGATCTGATACAACTGCTTCCAGAGCCAGACTATCTAACTCGATGTCTTCCAGAATAAATTCTGGATCGTAGGAAACCCCTTCAATCTCCGCGGCAGCGCAACCATCAGCTCCAATCGTGTGATGGGTTTGATACCCCCTGTATACCTGCGCGTTAAGGCTTGTTTGACCGACGGAGGCCAAGTAGTTAGATGCATCATCAATCACGATACTGTTCAGAAGCAACAAGTCGTCCATTACTCTGGAATACATGTTAGCCTCAAGCGTAGTAAAAGAACCATCAAGCCCAAGAACGAAGGACTCTACGTTTTCATTTACGGATAAGGGAGAAATATCGCCGGTTAAAAAAATATCGCCATCCGCTGAAATTTGAAGATCGTGTACTGTTTCATAATAACCCAGGTCCACAAGGATTTCGGATGCTATACTCCCCATATCATCAATTTTTATCACCGCGATATCTCGCCCACGCGACTCAATTTCCAGGTACTCATCGCCTGGTGCCTGAAGCACCACGGTGGTCAATTGACCTTCGTTCACGCAGTCTCTCGCAATTACCGGCGTATCAGTGGAGCTGACATCTCGAAAAATCAGCTTCGACCAAATTATTTCGAGGTTTTCATTGAGCTTGACCAGCAATCCTTCTTCCGATTCATAACTAGAGTCAGAATAAGAACCGACCAGGAGAATGTCTCCATTTTCATTTACGTCCATGCTGTGGAATATTTCTCTGTTTTCTGTCCCCAACCTCCGGGAATCTATCATATTTCCAGAACTGTCGAATTCAAAGATTACAATGTCATATCCATTTTCACCGACTACCAAGTAATTGCCGTTTGATTTTTGGTGAATGGACTTCAGATAAGTATATCCCGAAAGCTCCAACGACTTCGCCATTAAAATTTCGCCATCGCTATTTAGCTTCAAAAAGACTCCGGTTAAGCCTGTACCCGACGAATAATATCCGACGACAAGGAGTTCCCCCTCCTGGTTTATTTCCAAGTCGTTGAATGCTGGTGCCAAGCCATCAAATTCAATCCTTCTAGACCAATACAAATTGCCCGAGACATCTGTTTTATTAATGAGTCCTACGGAAGCTGAAAATTCAAAAGTACGCCCGCACGAGTAGAGAAAATCAACTTCCATCCCTTCAACGCGCTCAATGTCCATTATTCCTGCGTCTACATTGTAAACCAGTTCGTTGGAGCTCTGGGCTTTAAGTGTCGCCCATATCAGTAAAAAAACTATAGTGTGTAAAATCGTTTTCATAGACCTGTTTGTATCTCTCCATCTAAAAGTATGAAGATGTGGATGAAAAGTCATTTCTACAGCGATTTAATGCGGAGATTCTTTACAAGTCTAAGCAGTTTCTGGGGGCCTTAGTGGGGACGTTGCGCGCAACGTCCCCACTAAGGCCCCACTAAATTTCAGGTTGTAGATCCAGTTGGGGAATCACATCTAATCTCTACTCTGATAACCCTTTACCCGAACGCCCGCCTGTGGCTCTTCGCTTTCCAACCGGCCTTCTACACTCTGCATGGCTTCAATGGCCACTTCTTCTACTTTGTCGAGATCGTCGCCATAACTTATGCCGCATCCAAGTCTGATTCGCCGCTTGCCCAGCTCTGTGTAATTGGTAAACGACTGCTCGAAAAGAAACCTGTTTGGGATTTACACCACTGGGCCGTCAAACGTTTCCACCTGCGTAACCCGCAGACTAATCTCGCGCACTTTTCCCATATGGCCTTCGTTGGTTTCCACAATATCGCCCACGGCAAATGGCTGGTTAAACGTGATGTAGATTCCGCTCATAAAATTGGCTGCCGTATCCTGAAAGGCAAAGCCCAGCGCCAGTCCGAGAATCCCCAATCCGGCCAGAATAGATGTAACCGTTTTGCTCAATTCCATCACCGAAAGGGCCAGCATCAACCCCATGATAATGACGATTAGATAGAAGAGCTTGCTGAGGAAGCTGGATATGGTTTCATCGGTTCCCCACCTTTGCATGTACTTGTTAGACAGTTTTTTGATTAGCCTGCCGATTAAAACAGTGGCGATAACGATTACGATACCCAATGCGATATTGGGCAATACGGAAATAAAGTTCTCAAGCCAACCTTCGAGTTTATCGGCGAGTTTGCTCGTTACTTTCGGTATGTCTAATTCCATGGGTTATTCGCTTTTTAAAGGGTTAAAATTCGCTTTGCGGCCATCTCGGTTCAGGTGTCAGAGCGAAAAGGTACAAAACACACTTCGCAGACGGGGCGCTCCGGCAGCAGAGATACCAACGTTCGGCTTAAGATGTTGTGTGTGAAGATAGAAAGCTATGCATTCTTATCAATGTTGGTACTTCGTGGTTTTAAGTTATTCTTTCGGTAATTCAAAGCTAATTGGAATTTCAGCGTTTCTTCTGGGTTCACACCTGTAGCCGTTTTCTTTTCTGTAGTCATTTTCAAGTCTGTCAAGTGCTTCTTGTGCAGCTTCATCACAACCATATCCCAATGTAATATCCTGTTTCCTGTTAATTAAATGGCATGCTGAGTCAACATCAAAAGTTAGCGTTATTTTGCCTTCTATTTCGGCTTCCAAAGCGTCTTGTGGATATACCAAGTGATATTGTTTGAACGACAATCTTTGTGTTTCTGATTTGCTAGATTCAGGCCTTTGGAGTTCCTGGCCGAAAGCTATTATCTCAAAAGACAGAAGAATCAAAATGAGAATTAATTTTTCCATTTTCACTTATTTGCTTGCACACCAACAAGTATAAGAAATTGCGGGCTATCCGTAACTGTAAACCATTCATCGCACCCCCGGTGGCGATCCGATCCTATAAACCTGCAGTGACAAAACATTTCAAGATGTTGGAAATAGAATTAATATATTGGCTGTGGTAGTGATGACCTAGTGGGGACGTTGCGCGCAACGTCCCCACTAGGTCATCTAGCCAAAAAAAAACCATGCACCGAGAACGAAAAAATATCCGTTTAAAAAACTGGGATTACCGGAGCGATGGAATGTATTTTATCACCATCTGTACCTTAAATCGCACCCGATATTTTGGGGAAATTAAACATGGCAAAATGATTCATTCGCCTGCCGGGGCAATTGCCAATGTGCTGTGGTATGATATCTCCAGAAATTCCGACACCATCGATCTGGGGGAATTTGTGATTATGCCCGATCATATGCATGGGATTATTATATTGACTGGGGGCTATAGTGGGGTCGTTGCGCGCAACGACCCCACAGATCCCACTGACCCCACAGACCCCACAGATCCGTCTAACCATCAAAAATATTCAGCCATTTCACCCAAGGCAAATTCCATTTCCACCATTATTCGGTCCTACAAATCAGCTGTCACCAAACACTGCAACAGGTTGGAAATTGATTTCGGGTGGCAATCTCGATTTCACGATCATGTGATTCGAAATAAATTGGAATTTCAGCGGATTTCGAAATACATTTCCGATAATCCACGGCAGTGGGAAGGGTAAATGGCCGCCGAGGGCCTGGGGGAACACCGTCGGGACTGCTCTTTAAGGCAATGCTAAAAGACCATTTCAGGTGGTAGATTCAGGTGGTGCTTTCGACTGTATGATCGGTCGATGTCAGGTTGCCGATAATCAAAACGAGAATTTGCAAATCAGAAAACAGTTGACAATTGTCAACGCACCTAATGTCTCAATCTCTGAACTCAAACAACTCGTTCTCATCGTAATCTACCTGGTGTTTGTCGAGAAGGGCGATGTATTCTTCCCTGAATTTGTGTGTTTTGTGATATTCTTCCTGTTGAAGGAGTTTCTCAATAAGCTCGGCTGTATCGGGAAGCCCGTGCGTAAAAGCGGCGTACCCATCTTGCCAGTAGTAATTTTCTGGAAAGGACAGGTGTTCATCAAACCACCTGGCGCTCTTCTTTTTTATGAGAATTATAGCGTCATCGAGGCTTAAGTCGGGATTTAAATCGAGCAGGATGTGACAGTGGTCGGGCATACAAACTACCGAAACTGGAGTATGTCCATTTTCTTCAATAATGTCGCCGATGCATTTTTCCGCCTGCTGGCGAACCTCGGGGCTGATGGTATTGATTTTTCCGCCCGTGGCTATCACAATGTGAAAAAGCATGTAGTTTGCGGGAAAGTGTTCCATATTATCCATCAGTTCTATTTTTTTGACGATGATTTTTTGCACTGCTTGTTAATCATCGCAAGTCGTTTGCTTTAACTAAATCACTGCAACTTACACAAAAATGAAAATAGACGTGGAATTTTTTGTTCGCACATCCACTGTAAAGAATTTGCGAAAGCGAACTACCCCACCCGAAAACCATTGTTTCTGCTATTTTTGCTCCTTTTCAAATTTAACGAATGGAAAGATTCTTCCCGGGGGGATTTTTGGTGCTGCTACTCCTTTTATTTACCCTTCCGCTTAAGCTGATTGGACAAAGCTCAGATACACCCGCTCTTATTGAAACAGCCGACAGCCTCACGGAAGCCCAAGATTATGACGCCGCCATTCGCACCTGGAACGAAATCCATAACCTGGATTCCACTTCCGAAAAGGAAAAAAACCTCTGCCAAAGCAAAGTGCACTACATACAGGGGTTAAAGCTATCCGCCGAATCTGAATACGGCGACGCCGCCAAAAGCTTTAAGGCTGCCGTAGAATCGGGGCATAAGCTAGAGACCGAAATCCACGCGCTATACCTCAAGGATGTGTACACTTCTTACTACCATGCCCTCGCCTATTCCAGCGATTGGCAGGGAGCGCTTGATGTGGGCTTAAATGGGTTTGAGCACATCGGCTCTTATCTGGAAGGAAAGAGCAGGGCCGATTTTTTGTACGATTTGGGGTATCTCAACGATCAAGTCGGCAATTACGCAGAAGCCATTCAACTTTACGAATCTTCGATAGATGAGCTGAAGGCGCTGGACGAAACCATTCACTTTGACATCGGCCTGGCGTACAATAACCTCAGCACAAACTATAAATTGATGGGCTTCTTTACAGCGCGGTTCAACAGCTTGCGCGAAGCTCAAAAGTACTGGGAACGCGACGCAGACAATATTGACTACTCCTATTTTATTACGCTGTACGGCAACCTTTTAAAGGTTTATCTGGAATACGGCGATGTGGCCATGGCCGAAGAAATGCTCCACAAAACCGATTCTATCCTGAACGCACAGGAGCGGGTATCGCCCGGGCAAACTATTAACCAACACAGGCTGCACGTGGTCCTGCACAACGCCAAAAACGAACCTGAAAATGCAGCCGAAAGACTGGACGCGTTTTACAGGTATTATCGTTCACTGAAAAATTCGGATCGGGAGAAATACCAAAACCACCTTTTAGCGAGTATTCAAAGCCTGGTAGACAAACAAGCATCCGTAAATCAAACGCAAACATCGGCTCATTACCTCGACCTGGGGTTGGAAATTGCCCATCGGTTTGATAACCTCTACTATCAGATGGCTCTAAATTCAGAGTACTCGAAAATAGCCGACCAAAAAAACCAACCGTTTCCCATAATAATAGCCTATTTAAATGCGGCCCTTGCGGTAAATGAAAAGACAAACATCGGGCAGGAAAATTTAATGACGCTCAATTTGAGAAAGGCGCAATACTACAGCCTGAATGAGCAACCCGATAGCGCGAAGAAATACATCGGTGTAGCCCTAAACAGCCTGGAAAGCTTCGACGGAAACTCGCTATACGACTTGAATATTCAGCACTTTGATCAGCAAAACAGCGTGTACATCATAAATGCACTGATCAATGCCGCCGGGCTTTACCTTTCGTTTTATTCCATAAATGAAGACAAAAACGAAGCTCAGCTCAGCCTTCACCTCTATGAGTTGGCCGCGCGCGTGTTTGAAAGCTATTACCAAAAGGGCAGCTACAATGCTTCGCTCAACC
>JAIVHP010000312.1 GCA_020201045.1 Flavobacteriales bacterium | reverse complement strand
GGTGTACACGGTTTCGTAGGCCTTGCAGGCAAAGCTGTAGGTGAGCTCTGTGGTGGCACCGCAGTAGCTCTCCTGGATATTGGAGTTGTCGAGTAGGCGCTGAGTTGCCGGCGGGGTAGTGATTGGGCGCATTTGCAGGTAGAAAACTTTTCCGTCTGCTATGCAAAACTCAATATCCTGTGGAGCTTCCTGCGTTTCTTCAAGCGTCGTTCCTGTCTCGAATAAAGCTTTCAGCAAATCAACTTCCGGAAGGGGAAGAGCTCTTTCTTCCCCGACCAAACGCCTGGTAGCTTTGTCAAATATCACTTCAATCGGATCGGCTTGGCCGGATACGAGTTCATCGCCATATCCTTCTACAAGATGGATCATCAACTCATTGGGGTAGGGCGGGTGCGTGGTAAACATAACCCCACTGAATTCTGCCGCGATTTCCTTCTGAATAATCACGGCGGGAAGGAGTTTTTGCACGATCTTCTTTTCGCGCTGATAGGTTTCTACCCGCTCTGACCAAATGCTCGACGCCACCCGATGAATGGCTTTGGTAAGCGCCGTGCGGCAGTTTACGTGCAGCGCCGTGTCGAGCATACCGGGATAGGCGTGTTGCGCTCCGTCTTCGCCGACGGCTGATGACCGGACGGCCAGTGGCCAAACATCACCGGAAAGGCTCTGCAACCATCGATCGATTTTTTTTTCTGTTTCGGGGCTGTGCCAATCGGGGTCGAGGTGCCTGGTGGTGTGATTTGTACCCTTTGCAAAAACACCGGTGTTTAGGACCATAAAGGGAGGAACTTGGCAACCTGCTTTTTGCAATGCTCGCAACCCCATGGCTTTGCCGCCTTCTCTTTGATGTGTTTTTTTTATCCCGGCCATTAGCGAAGCATTTCAATAATTAGCACGAGGTAACTGAGCAACATGTAGAGCGATACCGCTTTTTCGCCCTTTCGGAAATGAGCGTCCTTTTTAGATTTTAATCCCTTGCTGTAAAAGAATACGACTACAAAAAATATAAGTCCGAGCAAGGCGTAAGCGTAGGTATGCAGTTTTAAATAATAGAAAAGGTAGAAAAGAAAGCCCAGTCCAACCGCCAGCAGCAGGCATATGGCGAGAACAGATCGGCGCAAGCCGAGGCTTTTGGAGTAACTGTCTATGCCACGGCGCTCACCTTCAGGGGCGTGCGTTTTTCGAGCGAGCTCAAAGCAGAATCCAGCGGTGATACTGAGAATCATTAAAAGCCCTAATTCGGGGCTGAAATCATTTCGGTAGCCAAACCAAATCCAAGCGATTATCGCCGGCATCACAAGCATGTGGCTTATGGAGTATATCAGTAATCGCGGTCGAAGCCATGCGCCGATGAAAAACTCGTACCGCATCAGGAAACTGTAAGCCAGTGCAACGAACCACGCTGTGGTGCAATTCATCCCGCTGTAAAGCGACCAGCCTGCTTCTATTGCGCTCCCAAAAAAAGATATACCGATGAGTACGGGCAGGGTGACACCTCCGGATTGCAGGATTCGATTGGGGTGATTGATCAAATCAATTTGGTAATCTTTGATTTCGTCCATTACACGAAGCCTGAAAAAGAAACTAACAACGGCTGCAATTCCCCAAAGTTCCGTCCAGCCCGGTGTTGCGCCTTTTGTTGAAACGCTGTACACCGCTCCGAAAAGAATCGCAAAAAGCATTGCGTTAACAGGTGGGAAACGCTCCTGCAGATAAGCCGCTAGTTTTATTCGTTTCATCGC
Source organism: Flavobacteriales bacterium (assembly GCA_020201045.1). Classification (GTDB taxonomy): domain Bacteria; phylum Bacteroidota; class Bacteroidia; order Flavobacteriales_D; family Cryomorphaceae; genus JAIVHP01. Next base: position 5,056 of record JAIVHP010000312.1, on the reverse strand, counting down.
GATAAAAGTAGGATATTCATCGCATCTTGAAGAAGGCTTTTTATCATATGCTGTTTCACAGCCGCTTTTACGTGTTGGCAGTTGTGGCTATTTTTTTGATCATCAGCGCCCAACCTTTTCTGCGATCGCTCGAAGTGAATAATTCGCTGGAAATTTGGTTTAAAAATGATGCGCCTGCTTTAAAGGCTTACCACGACTTTAACGCACATTTCGGCAGTGACGAACTCGTTGTAATTGTGGCCACCGCCCCAAATGGATGGCTCGACACAGCATCCATAGCCCATTTAAATGCAATGAACTCGGCCATCGGATCTATTCCCGAAGTGCAACACATTCATTCGGCAGCAAATACCAAAGCGCTTCAGTTTACAGGTATAAGTCTTGCCGGGAAACCAATGCTGAACGGAAGTGTAGATGAAATCAAAGCCCGGCTGGAGCGCATGCCTGAGCTCAAGGCACAGTTATTCAATTCAGATTATACCGCCACGCGTTTACTGGTTCAATTTCGGGGAGACCTGCCTATGGACGAAATACGTGGTATGTTAATCGATAAGGTGAAATCTACTGCTCAACTTCATTGGCCCAAAGAGCAATTGGCTTTTGGCGGTGTGGGAGTTATTTTCTCAGGGCTGAATGCGCTCACTGAAATTCAATTTGGGCGCTTTGTAGGCATGGCCTACTTGATCATGCTATTTCTGCTTTGGTTTCTGTTCAGGAGTTGGAGAGTCAGTCTGCTGGCACTCGGCACGATGACGCTGACCACTGTTTCAACCTTGGCGCTTTATGGTTTGGCCGGGCATCGGCTGAACCTTATGACCGTGTTAATTCCGATGGTAGTGTTGTTGCTCAGCACCCTGGATGTGGTTCACTTGATGAATGCGTGGTTCAGGATGAGTGGGACGGGCCGCGCCAGGCTGGAGAAAGCCATACGGGAAGTTTGGAAACCATGCTTGTTCACAACCCTTACAACGATGGCCGGATTTCTGGCCCTGACCTTTAGCCCAATGGCCATCCTACAGCAATTCGGATTGTACAGCGCCATTGGAATTGGGTTGAGTCTGGCATTTACCTGGTTGCTCGCATCGGTTTTACTTCCGGGATACAAGGCTGTGAAAATTCAGCGAAATTCACCTGCTTTACGGGCTCTACCCAACTTGTCGCTTGCCAATGGAAAGGCTTTGCGCTTGTTGATATTGATCGCGATTCCCGTGTTTGCCATCGGTATTTTTCAATTGAAAAACGACACGTACACGCTGGGCTATCTTCCAAAGAATCATCAGGTAGTGCAAGATCACCAAAAAATTTCTGATGCCTGGGGCGACTACATGCCGCTAGAGCTTATGATAAGTACCCGCGACAGTGCACCGCTCACCAAAGGGGTATCGCTTTCAGAGTCCATTGAACTGCACAGGCTGATTAGCAATCAGGGCTATTCTAATTTATTTGGATACACTTCGCTCTACCTTGCTTCCGGCAGGGCTTACGGCTACAAAAACGACAGCATCACGGTAGCTTCAGCCGGCAAAATTGAGCGACAGCTCGTTCGCCATTACCCGGATTTATGGAATGCTTTTGTAAATGAAGACGGTAACGTTGGCAGGATTACACTTTTTGGAGAAATGCGTTCCGCAGATGAATTGGGGCGGGATATGGATGCCCTTATGGATAAAATTAATTCACGTACCGACAACAACCTTTCAGTAAAGCCGGCCGGATATCTGCCACTTTATGCCGAATTGGTTCCGTATGTAACAACGAGTCAGGTTAGGAGCCTTCTTCTAGCCGGGCTGTTTATCGGATTGCTGATGTGGGGGTACTTCAACCACTGGAAATTGGCTTTAATAGCTTTATTTACAAATGCGTTTCCAATTATCGGTATGTTCGGGCTGATGGGCTGGCTCGGAATAGAGCTCGATATCGCTACAGCTTCTACAGGAGCGATTGGACTTAGCTTTTGCGTAGACGATGCCATTCATTTCACATCCGCCTGGCAAAGCCAACGCAAGAATGGAAAATCCGTTATAGAATCGCTCGATGGAGCCTATCACCATACAGGTAAAGCCATCGTTTTCTCGAGTATGATTCTTTGCGCCGGCTTTGCAGTAATGCTTTTTTCACCCCTGAAAACCGTATTCCTTTTTGGGATGCTCACCTGTGTAATGGTTGTGCTTGCGCTGATAGCCCAACTGGTTATTTTTCCATGGCTGATCCGCAGTTTTGAAAAATAGCAAATCGCGGCTTGGTGAATAGGAATTGATAAATCGCTTCTGCGTACCTGGAAAGAACTGGAAAAGATCAAATCTGAAGGCAAATTCAACAGACCATAGGAGTGTGCGATTGAGGTGAGATCGTTTTCACACAAATGGATAAAACGGTTCAAATAGTGCCACCTATTTCGGAGTGTTAGTGCCGGTGTTTTCGGTTTTATTTGTGCTATTTTTTCTACGGTAAATGGACGGATAACGGATGCCATACGTTGCGATTGCGGACCTAAATCGTTTTTTGGTTACCGAGTAATGGGTGCTTGGCCTGTTCCTAAATTTTAAAGCGAAGAAATTGCCCAACACGACGCGATTACCTAATTCCAACCTTGATATTTGCAAAATAAATCTCTAATTTTCAAGGATGATTGCTCGAAAATAAATCGATGAGCTAGCTGAAATTGGCGGGTAATTCCCTGTAATCGGTATCATTAAACCTCGGCAAGCGTCTGGTAAAAACACCGAAAGCCTGCATCACCGATAAGGGCGTATTGCACCGCCTGCTAGGCGTGAACTCGTATGACGACCTGATGGGGATGCCTATTCTTAGTGCGTCATTTGAAGCCTTCGTTTTTCAAAATATCACGGCCCACAAGCCGGCAGATATCGATCTATCCTTTTACCGCACCCATGCCGGCGCCGATGTCGATTTTGTGTTTACCCGCGCATCCAAAGTCATCACCACAGCCGATTCCAAATTTTCCACTGCACCCAAATTGGCCAAAGGCACCTACATCGCAATGGGTGATTGTAAGTGCAAAGCAAAACTATGTGATTGTACCCGATTCAAATCCTTATCAATTGAAGGAAGGCATTACCGTTTGCGGGGTGCATTATTTTTTGGAAAATGTTTTGGGAGATTTGTGACGTTGTCCAAATGCAATCGTCATGATTGAGAGCCGAGTGAATCTTCAATCTTACGCCAATTCATAGCTTTTATGCCGGTTGAAAACGAATAATCTTCTCTTCCTCCGTAGAGTACCCATGCATTGCCCACACCCGACAGCTTCATGAATGTTTTCAGGTGCTTTGAAAAATCTTCCTGGAAGGTCATTCCCGATTTGATTTCGATGGGCAATAGTTTTCCTGCCCGCTCAGCAATAAGGTCTACTTCGCGCCCTGTTTTATCGCGCCAATAGTAAAGTTCGGGCCGCTCGCCGCGGTGCGTGAAGTGCTTGATTGCATCCCCGACAACCATATTTTCGAAGATGGCACCCCGCGTGGGATGATTGGTCAATTGATCTGCTTCTTTAATTCCCAGTAGAGAACAAGCCAGGCCAGTGTCATAAAAATAGAGTTTGGGCCTTTTTACAATGGTCTTATTATAATTTTTATGGTAGGGCCTCATTCGATAAATGATGAAGCCTTGCTCCAATACCGATGTCCATTCCTGGATGGTTTTCACATCCACACCCACTTCTACAGAAAGAGCCGTGTAGTTCAACTCTTGCGCAACCCGACCGGCCATCAGTCTGAGCAGACGTTCGAATTCGCCGAACCGCGTAATGGCCTTGATCTGCCTTACATCCCGCTCGAGGTAGGTGCGGCGGTAGTCATTGTACCACACATCTGCAGGAATGCCCCGATCGTAAATGGGCGGGTAAAATCCCTTTACCATGAGCTCATTGTCATTGTCGGAAGCGAGGTTTCCCATCTCAGTTGTCGACAAAGGAAGCAATTCGAGGTAGCCCACACGCCCGGCGAGGCTCTGGCTGATGCCTTCCTGAAGCAGGAAATTGTTGGACCCGGTAAGAATAAATTTTCCCGCACGCCGGTCCTCATCAATCACCTGCTGCAAATAGGAAAACAGTTCGGGAACATTTTGAATTTCGTCTAAAACTGCCCCGTCGGGGTATTGACTCAAAAAGCCTCTGGGGTCATCGGTGGCATATTGCCGTTGATCGGGATTTTCCAGGGTGAGGTAATCCTTTTCGGGAAAAAGGCTGCGGACCAAAGTTGTTTTGCCCGATTGGCGTGGCCCGATCACAGCTACTGCCGTGTAATACGAAGCCAGTTCTTTCAGTTTTGCTGAAGCAATGCGTTTAATCATAAGTTAAAAATAAGAAAAATATGGAGTCATAATCCATATTTATCCTTTTAATCTTTCCAGATAAGAATTCATCTCAATTTATGTGATGTATGTGATTACATGAAACTTTTCAGTTTTGCTTCAACGCTTTCATGTAAATGCGAAACAGAATTCTACAGGATTACAACTCCTTTCTTTGCTTTGTGCAGGAGTTGAGCGAGCATTGCTGCTTTAGGCATCTAGCTTAACTACTTACCCATCCATGACATAAAAAAAGCCGGTCTCTCAACCGGCTTTTTTGTGATTCTTGAAAATATACAACTATTTCACGCTCGCCGTGGCTTTCAGGTCAAAGCGATCCAAATTCATCACTTTGGTCCAGGCGTCTACGAATTCATTCACAAACATCTCTTCGGCGTCCGCGGCGGCATAAACTTCTGCCAGTGCGCGAAGTTCGGAGTGCGATCCGAAGATCAGGTCTGAGCGCGTCGCGGTCCAGGCCACTTCTCCATTGCTTCTGTCTTTTCCTTCAAACATCATTTTGTCTTCGGAAGTTGCATTCCACTCGTATCTCATATCGAGTAGGTTTACAAAAAAGTCGTTCGACAGCGTTCCGGGATTGTCGGTGAAAACCCCGTGGTCAGACCCGTCGTAGTTTGCTCCCAATACGCGCATTCCACCAACGAGCACGGTCATTTCAGGTGGGGTAAGCGTAAGCAGTTGCGCCTTGTCGACCAATAGCTCTTCGGTTGAATATGTATAGGCT
>JAIVHP010000065.1 GCA_020201045.1 Flavobacteriales bacterium | reverse complement strand
GGTTTTATAAATCTACCGACAACGGAGAGAACTTCGATCAGGTTTTTGATGGAGTCCCTGCCTTTGGCGATGTAAACCGACTTGCAATTGCCACCACTCCGGCCGACCCCAATTACGTATACATGGTTGCCGGATCTAATGAAGACAGCGGATTTCACGGGCTCTACCGAAGTACCGACGGCGGTGAAACCTTCAGCTTGCAGTCTGATTCGCCCAACATACTCACCTACTCGCAAATAGGAGACGGAGAGGGTGGACAGAGCTGGTTCGACCTCGCCATAGCCGCAGATCCCAACAATGAAAATCTCATTTATGTGGGTGGCGTAAATGTATGGAGCAGCTCAAATGGCGGAGTTTCCTGGGATATCAAATCGCATTGGGTTTACCCCTCTTCCATTGGGTACACACACGCTGATATTCACTCCCTCGATTTTTACGGAAACACCTTGTACTGCGGTAGCGATGGGGGTATTTTTAGGTCGACTAACAGCGGTAATACTTGGACAGACCTATCCGAAGGCCTTCAAATATCGCAGTTTTACCGAATTGCAGTCTCTGCTACCGATCCGAATCTAATTTTAACCGCTTCGCAAGACAACGGGACAAATCTCTTCTCGGGCGAAGACCAAAACTATCAGCATTTGCTCGGAGGCGATGGAAACGGCGCGGCGATTGATTACACCAACGACGATATTATGTATTCTGCATACCCCGGCGGTGGATTTCAAAAATCTACCAACGGCGGAGCCTCCTTTTTTGGTTTCGACAGTGGAGTAGACGAAGGTGGAGCCTGGGTTACCCGCCATTGAAGTTCACCCCGACAACTCCGAAGAACTCTGGGTTACCTTGTCGGGATATCAGGATGGAAACAAAGTGTTTCACTCCAGTAATGGCGGCGATGACTGGACAAACATTTCCGAAAACCTTCCCAACGTTCCCGCGAACTGCATCAACTACCAAATCGGCTCAGACGATGCCGTTTATGTTGGAACCGACGTTGGAGTATTCTACCGCGATGCCAACAATATAAACTGGCTCAGCTTCAACGAAGGCTTGCCAAATGTGATTGTCAACCAGATTATACTGCACTATGCCAGCTCTACCGTATTTATCGGAACCTTTGGAAGGGGCGTTTGGAAAAACGAATTCGCCAATGCCGGCGAAGCCCTGCCTGTTGCAGGTTTCGATGCCGACGAACAAATTATCTGTGCCGGACAATCGGTTAATTTTACCAATCAATCTTTCAATACACCACCAGATGGAGTTTTGTGGACTTTTGAAGGGGGAACACCCGCCACAAGCACCGAAGCAAACCCCACCGTTAGTTACAGCGAAGGCGGTTTCTACCCGGTAGAACTCACGGTAACAAATGACAACGGCAGCGATGTGGCAACTGAAACAGATTACATCGAAGTGCTGAGCCAGCAGGGAGAGCCGGGTCCTTTTGAAGAAGATTTTGAAGCTGCCCTTGAATTGGGTCAAACGCCTTTTTATGTAACCAATCCCGATGGCGGAAATACCTGGGAACTCAACACTGGAGTGGGATTTGAGAGCAATCAGTCGGTGTGGATCAATAACTTCACTAATACTCCGCAAAACGAAGATTTTCTCGAGAGCAATACCTTTGACCTTTCTGGGCTCGACACGGCTTTTGTAACCATGCGTGTGGCTTTCGCCCAGCGCACCAATTCTTCACTCGAGCGATTTAAGGTATCCATCAGCACCGACTGTGGCGAAACCTGGACTTTTAAAAAGCTCTTCACTTCATCTAGCGTATTACCGAGCGCCCCGCCAACAGATCAACCCTGGTCGCCCGAAGACGATACAGAGTGGAATTACCTGGTGGTAGACAATATCGACCCCGATGAGCGCACGGAAAACTTCAGGGTTCAGTTTTCCTTCCGGTCGAATGGCGGAAATAACATCTACGTAGATGACATCAACATTGGAGATGAGCTTATCGTCACATCCACAAAAGAGCCGGAATTGCTGGTAGGCGAATTAAATGTATTTCCAAATCCGGTTGCCACCGGAGATCAGATCAACCTGGATGTGCGTCTCGACAAGCCGGGCAATACACAGATAGAATTGGTTGATGCCCTCGGCAAATCGGCGGGACTTGTTTGGAATGGTTTTATCGAAAATCAACAGATTATTCAAATTCCAACTGCAAAACTGGCCAGTGGCGTATATGCCGTTCGCGTATTAAATGATTCAGGCCAAATGACAAAGACGATTGTTGTGGAGTAGGCTATAGAATTGGTTGTTAACGGCGATTAAAAGTCAGCAATTCTCTCACTCCAGCACCACCTTCTCGGTTTTCTCAAACTCCTGGCCGCTTATTTGCAAAAGGTAAAGCCCTTTGGGCAAGTGGCTTAGGTTTAGCTGTTGGTTGGTTTTGTTTTGAATGCTTTCCCGAAACACCAGCCGGCCCACGGCGTCGAAGACGGAAATGCGCTTTAGTGGGGATTCGGATTCAAGAGTGATGTTTCCGGTGGAAGGGTTGGGGAAAACATTCAATGCAATCTCAGATCGGGGATTTTCAACACTGAGCACAATACTTTCAATGGGATCTAAAAGTGGCCCGCCACCGTTGGTGGTTTTGTAGATGACGCTGTTAAATGCGATGTAACACACCGAATCATTCAGACATTGTAAGTTTTTGTGAAACCCATAGTGAAACTCGGCTCCTTCTTCCAGACCTTGCTCATACCATGTCATTCCCGAATCAACGGACTTAACGATTCTAGGACCATCTACTTGATTTGGCCAAGAAAGACCATAAAGCACCGATGCACTCCCGAACTCAATATCGTCAATGCTCCTTAGGTGAGGAATATCCACTGTTGAGAATTGAAGGTCATTAAAATTTCCAAAAATTAGCCTGGAAAAGTTAAAGTGAGGATAATCATTAACGATTCCTCCTTCCTGACCTAAAAAAGAGACAGCCACTTGGTCATTTAAAATGCTTAAGTCAATTCCACTGGAATTGTCCATGAGAATTGTAGACGAAAGACTTTCACAAGCATCATCTGAATAAACGAAACTAATTCCTCCGGTAGATGCGAAATTTTGACCGTAACTATCTACAGTACCCGAATTTCCAACTGGAAAATCATCGATTAGTTCCCACGAAACACCTGAGTCATTCGTTAGATAAGCGGCGCCCGGTACCGCCATCACACCTCTTGAATTACTAAAAAAGGTTAAGTCTAAAGAAACTGGAATGGTTTCGAGTATTGAATCAGAAATTGTATTCCATGTGTTGCCACCATCTTGAGTATTTAATATTCCAATATAAGTACCCTCTCTGAATGCAACGTATCCAGTATCCATGGAAGGGAAATGAATCGCCCTAAATATTTTATTTTGCACAAAGGTGGTATCCCAGGTTTGGCCTCCATTATAAGTCCTCAGAATATAGGATTGGATATCAGAATCAATTAGTTCGGTACCCGCGATGTAACCCATATCGTTGGATAAAAAATATAAATCGTTGTGCCCACTAGCCAAAGACTCACTGTAAGCGATTTCATTCCATTGAGCAAAACAGCTAGCACTAATCCCGACAGAAAAGGCGGTTAAAATAAAAACTCTTAAACTCATAATCTTAAAACATCCATGAGATTATCGCTCTAAATCAACAAGATAACGTTTCACACTCAACTTCGTCACTCCAGCACCACCTTCTCGGTTTTTTCAAACCCACTGCCTCTTATTTGCAAAAGGTAAAGCCCTTTGGGCAGGTGGTTGAGATTTAGCTGATGGTTGTTTTTGTTTTGAATGCTTTCCCGAAACACTAGCCGGCCCATGGCGTCGAAGGCGGAAATGCGCTTTAGTGGGGATTCGGATTCAAGGGTGATGTTTCCGGTGGAAGGGTTGGGGAAAACTTGAATTTTGGTTTCATTTCCAGGCTCACTTGTATGAAGCGGTTGAATGCAAAAATTGGGGTCTTGGCTGGTGTCGTAAGTCCAAAGGCCATCAAAATCTAACGTTTCTTCATCATAAAAAAAAGGTTTCAACATAAACAACTGATTCTCAAAAAAACCTATGCCCCAAACAGGTTGATAGAATTCTGTATCTTGAACAAACTCCTGCGTGTAAAGCTCACACCATTCACTTCCGTCCCAGCGAGCCACACCGTAAATTGGTACATCGTCAAAAAAGAAAAAATTGCCGGCAAAATAGAGATACCCATTGTCTGGTTTCATGGATATTATGCCTGCTCCCTGCATAGCACCAGTATCAGTGTACAAAATTGGTCCCAAATTGTGGTAAAATTCCCCATCCCATCGCAACATATGATTTCCTAAATTACCATCTTGCATAGGTATACTTCCACTCAAATACAAATCACCCTGATACACTTCGATATTGTTTAAGCCTGCCCACGCGCCAGTTATTCCTTGACCAACCGACTCGAGTTGGCCGTCAACTACTTTTGCGAAATTCCAAGGTAGACCATCTGGATTAAAATTTCCCCCTACATAATAATTTCCATCGAAAAAGGCAATATCTGTAAATAATCCCGGCCCTTCTAATCCAGGATGTGGATCTAGCATCCCCACCCATTCATCACCAACCAGTTTGGCAATTTTAAAAGCTTCCTGTCCATCAATATGTGTAAAAAACCCAAGGGCAAATAAGGTGTCATTAATGGTTTTAAATTTTTGAACCGAACCATCAAACTCCCAGGGAAATGACCACGACTCTCCGTTGTAATAAGCTGCATAAGGCATTTGCTGGCCATTTATTTGGCTCGCAGTACCACCGAGAACGATGCCATCTCCCCAATCTTCAAATGTAAGGGGCCAGCCGGTAATGGAATCAGTGAGCGGTATCCAGTCTTCTCCATCAAAACCTGCCAAAACGCGGTTTCCATTGTAGTACATTCCGCTGGTGTATACGGTTAGGTCGAGATTCTCCGAATAATCCATCTCGCGGTATACATTCAGGCTGTCGGACCCCGGTACAGGAGACCATTGGTCGGGTTGGCCGAACAAGGGCAACGTTAATAAAATTACTGAAAATGTAAAAAAGAAACTTTTCATTTTTCAGCGAATTATGATAAACCTGGAACTATAAGAAACGTCACATGCCGTAACTCTAAGAACATACACTCCTGGAGTTAATTGGGCACCAACTGGAACTCTCGCTTTACCGATTGGCCTATCCAAATTCACATAAACAAGCGATCCTTTGGAGTCGAAAACTTCAATTTGATCAATCGCGCAAGACTCAGTAAGTTCAAAGAATAAAACTCCATTCTTTACAGGGTTGGGATAGACGATTAGATTATCTCCTTGGTCAGCCAGCACATCTTCAAGGTTTAAGGGAGTGCTTTCAAGACACAGCTTTGTGAAATAAATATCTTCACTTCGCAAAGTGGGAAAACCACCTAAAACTTCTTGATAATAAGCCCCTGCCACATTATTATTAAATATGGGAAAACCTATTTCATTCTCTTCAGAATTGTATGCAGATAGGGTAATTCCAGATAGAAATACTTCGTCAAACTCGTTAATTGCAATGGTTGTTACAATATCGCTGAGGTAACTACTCGAATTGTCGGTGCCACCCAGATAGGTAGAATATAGATTAGAAAAATCGTTGTGATCAAATACCATAAAAAAACCATCTGTGCCCTGAGATGAGAAAGGACCCGGGGTTAAATCGGCAGTGTAAAGATTCGTGGTTTCATCGCTGAGTGTTAAATTTCCATCATTTGTTAGGCCTCCAATGGTAACCAGATTTTCCTTTACGACTAGCGATTGAATTTTATTCTGGCCTGCACCATCGTTTAATTGTGTGCGCCATTCTACATTATAGCTATTTGGTTCAAATTTTGCCAAAATGGGATATTTACTAAAGCTACCGGACCCGGCATCATTATCTAAGAAAAAGGCATCACCTCCTGGATCAATCAAATCTTCGTCCATAAAATCGGTAGTATTGTAAGCAAAGTATAATCCGTTATCGGTAGCAAAGGAAAGGGTATGCATAGGCAGTTCATACAACTCTTCTCCTACCGAACCTTCTAAAGTGCCCCACAAAAATGATCCATTTTCATCGAATTCAGCAAGGAACATATCATTCGGCCCTTCAAGGGTTAAGTTTTGATTTGTCCCGGCAATCAAATCAAAGTCAACATCACTGCTCCTAGTGGCTCCTGCAATAGCAAGATGATTAGACGGGCTTATATCTAAGGATATAACCCAATCGTCTGAATTACCACCTACCTGCGTGCACCATTCTAAATTCAATCCGTCGTCGAACTTTGCAATATAGCCAGATAACCCATCTAATTGATCTTGATTATATGCACCATCCAAATCCGTAAATGGGAATCCGGTAGATTCAGTTAAAACCCTGCCGCATATGTAAAGATTATCTTCTGAATCAATTCCAAGGTCAAAGATCTCATCGGACTGTATAAATGAAGGGCCATTATCGCCACCAAAGTAAGTGGACCATTGCAATTGTCCATCATTTCCGTTTAACTGTGTAATATACCCATCTCTTGTTCCTAAAAAGGTTTCGTTATAACTTGCCCCAATCTCATTGAATAGGGGCATATTTCCAGCGCTTGTATGCCCCGCAGCACAAATATTTCCATCGCTAAATACGTCAACTCCCCATAAGTAAAGGTCCCAATCGCCATGAATAATGGTTAAAAATTCTGGAACGAAGTCTCTGTTGGTTTTTAGAATATAACCCTGATAGGCGTTGAAACTCCCTTGGGGTAAATTCGTAAATAAATTGAGGCCCGGGTAACTGGCATAAAAGCTTACATTTCCAAATCTTCCTGTTGAAATAAAGTTACCTTCCATATCCGTGCATGAAGCTGAACTGTAATCATCTGAATTCCCCCCAAAATACGTACTATGGCAAAGCCCATCTGCTTGCGGAATATCACCACCACCGCGGCCAATACGAATAATAATGTCTTTACTGGTGTTGTAGGCTCCAATGGAGTCTATAGAAAGGGTGTTTCCGGTGAGCTTTAAGGCCGGCTGCCAGGTTAATTCCTGCAAATTACCGGGTGTGGTTTCCTGATAAGCTCTGGCGCGGGGTAGTTCAACCGGTCCGGCAAAGAAATAAACATGAACTGTTCCGTCTGGCTGCTTTACGGTTGAGTCTGCTCCGATGATATCTAATTCTATTTCATCAACTTTTCCGTTGGGGCGCACAGTAAACCGCAGTTCCTTATCACCGGTCAGACAGGTCTCCAGGTCAATGTCGTTCCAAACTTCGCTGTAGAGCAACTTGCCGTAAACCGGAAGGCGCTCGTACTTTTGCATACCATGTGGAATGTAGTGGTTCTCGAAATAATCGGCTTTTTGGTACGGCCTTACTCTTACCTCCGAAGTTGGATTTACAAAATCAAATGCCACCTTATGAACCGTATCGTTTACGGTGCTATCGTTGTGGTATGACCGCACCATCCAGTCAAATCCATCGTCTTTGTAAAAGCTTAAGCTCCGCCCGTACTTAGACATGTACTTTACTTCCGGATGCCCGCTTCCAGATGAATCGCGCAGTTGACCATTGTTTTTAATAAAGGCATACGGGTTTACATCCTCGCTGCTGCTGAAAGAAAGGTCGG
>JAIVHP010000249.1 GCA_020201045.1 Flavobacteriales bacterium | reverse complement strand
TACGTGGCACCAATGGCAAGAAGAGTATCCGATGCTTACGAGAATGGGCAAGTCGTTTTCCTTTGCCAGGGCAAAAGCTTCTTCTCCCCAGGGCATCCAGTTTACGGGATTGTGCGCGTGTTGCTGCAAATAGGGACTCGATTCCTTTACAAGCGCGTTGGTATATGGTGGTTCTTGGGTTTTCATTAAAATCTGGCTTTATGCGTAAAGTCAAAATCAAATTTCTTTCCGATCAGAAATGATTTTGCGCGAATATCACCTGCGGCCCTTATATCTACACCGCCCTTTACAGCGGCTCCCAGAATAATGGGCAGTAGCGATGCCGAACCTTCGTCGAAGTCGGTGCGCACCTTCGCCACAATAAAATCGTCGAATTTCGCAGGTACCTCTACGCGGTTTAATAATTTCATCTTCCCGGCTTTCCGACCGTTGAGGTAAAGAATGGCATCAGACGACGTAACCTTTACCGGGTAGCTATTGGGATTGAAAATATGCAGCGATGCGCTCAATTCAATTCCCTTATTGTCGAATTTATCGATCTTCACTTTATCCACCTGCCGCACTTCCACATCTTCGTAATTGCAAGATTGAAGCGCTACGAGTAAAATGGATAAGAGAAGAATCTTATTTGGAAAGTTCTGCAAAATGTTTGAAAAACAGCGGAATGGTTTCAATGCCCTTGTAGTAATTAAAGAGTCCGTAATTCTCATTTGGAGAGTGGATTTTGTTCGAATCAAGTCCAAAGCCCATCAAGATGGTCTTTAGTCCAAGCGTTTTTTCAAATAGCGAAACAATGGGGATGGAGCCGCCTCCGCGCATGGGTATTGGCGTTTTTCCAAAAGCTTCTTCCATGGCATTGCTCGCAGCCTGATATGCTACAGAGTCAATTGGCGTAACCACGGGTTCGCCACCGTGGTGGGGGGTAACTTTTACTTTTACACAGTCGGGAGCAATCGCTTCAAAGTGTTTGGTAAATTTCTCGGTAATCTCGTCCGACGACTGGTTGGGCACGAGCCGCATAGAAATCTTAGCATAAGCTTTAGACGGTAAAACGGTTTTCGCTCCGGGGGCGGTATATCCACCCCAAATTCCGTTTACATCTAGTGTAGGTCTGATGCTGCTACGCTCGAGCGTTGTGAATCCCTTCTCGCCGTGCACATCGTTTATCCCGAGGTCTTTTTTGTAATCGTCCAGGTCGAATGGAGCCTCGTTCATTGCTTTTCGTTCCACATCAGAAAGGTCTGCAACATTGTCGTAAAAACCATCTACCGTTATCCGGTTGTCTTCATCCGTAAGGGATGTAATCATCTTTGCCAGAACGTTTATAGGGTTGGCCACGGCGCCACCGTAAATTCCGCTGTGTAAATCCCTGTTTGGGCCGGTAACTTCTACCTCTACATAGCCCAACCCGCGAAGCCCCATGGTGATGCTTGGTGTTTCATTGGAGATCATCGCCGTATCTGAAACCAATACCACATCGGCGGCAAGTTTTTCTTTGTTTAGAGCGAGAAATGGGCCGAGGCTATCTGAACCCACTTCCTCTTCGCCTTCAATCATAAACTTCACGTTGCAATGGAGGGAATTGGTTTTCATCATCGACTCAAAAGCCTTTACGTGCATGTACATCTGACCTTTATCATCGGCGGCTCCGCGAGCTATAACCAATCCGTCTTTTACTACCGGAGTAAAAGGTGGGGAGTCC
>JAIVHP010000064.1 GCA_020201045.1 Flavobacteriales bacterium | reverse complement strand
TTCAGTGTTTCGTACCACGCCGTGCGCAGCGATTCCAGGTTTTCTTCGCTCACATCTTCCGAAAAGGCGGTGGCGCTAACGTGCAATTCTGCCGAAGCGGTATTCAGATCGGCATATCCCGGAATGATCAGGTTGTCGGCTAAATTCGTCAACAATGCATTTCGGTCAAAAGAATCTCCGTTGTCATCGGTGGTTTCGTCGTCCTGACAACCGGTTAAAACCAGCGCCACCAACAACAATGAAAAAATACTTCTGAAGCTATTTCGATCGAATATCATGCGGTGTTTTTATTTAGAGATTTTCTATTTGACTTGTAGTGTAGCCCATGCTTTGGCCAAGCTGATCGCGCACCGAAATGATGTCTGTTACGGACACGTTGTAAAAATCAGCTCCCAGCTCATTTTTCAGTGCAGTTACGGTTTGGGGAGTCACGGTTGAGTTGGGGTTGAATTTAAGGTTGTCAAGGAACGCCCACGCTTCTGAAAGCACGTGATTTCGAGCTGCATCGTCAGACATGGAAGCTACTGCGTCGTTCAGGTAGTGAATAGCGGTTCCGGCAGAAACTTTTTCCAATTCGGTGATGATAATGTCGCGCATTTCTTCTTTTGTGGTCATGTCACCGTTGGCAATGGCCGCTCTTCCCGTAAGGAATGCATCCATAATGGTTTCATTCGTTCCCAACTGAGCGTCTACCGTGGTGCTGTATTTTGACCAAAAGCGCTTATCGCTGTTGTCGGGGAAGTTTGTAGCAGAGCTAAAGTAACCGAAGGCTTCGTCCCAGTGGTGCTCCATATCGGTGTAGTACTGTCCGTTTTCCGGGTCGCGCGGGGTAGAATTGTCAACCTGATCGCCAATTTTTTCATCAGAGAGGTAGTAAGCGGTAATTTGGTGGTAGAACACAGCTCCCATCAGGCCTTTTTCGATGAGCTGAACGTATTCAATACCTTCAGCGCTCATGAGGTAAGGGCCGGAGTTATCAGTGCTTACTACGCCTGCTGTTCCGGGTGCTCCTTCAAATTGACCCGTAGTGGTGGTTTGACTTGCGGCGGCTAAATTTTCCATCATCGTTTCAAATTCCATTTGAATCTCTGCTGCGTCGTTGAAAGTTGTGGCGCATTTGTTTTTTAATTGCTTGGTAGACGTAAAGCTAAAATTGCCATTACCATCGCCGTTTTCATTGGCAAACATGGCCTTAAGTGCATCGGCATTTACTGCGTTGCCGGGTGTGTTGGCTGTTTTCATCATCACAGTCATTTCTTCCAATTGGTTCAACCGGTCTGTTTGGCCATCGAAGGCCACGGTATTGTTGCCGGCATCATCGGTAAAGGTATAGGTGGAAGGGACGTCGTATGTGGGCGTACCCTGATCTGGGCCATCTGTTTCTTCATCGTCGTCGTTGCAGCTTACCAGTGCAATGGATGCAATTGCCATCATCGATATCAAGCGAATATTCATTTCTTATTTTTATTTAGATTGTTTACAAATAGGCCGCAAAAGTATGCGCGAAGTCCTGTGCCGGCAATACCATGAATGCGGTAATTTGAATGATTCTAAATAGGGACTATCAATACGCTCAAGTGGTTGAACTAGGTCGTTCATTAGCAAGCCTGCCCACCGGCAGAGGGTTTTTAAATCAAGTGCAGTACCGATAGTGGATTCTAAGGAAACCGTTGGTGACGCTTTTTGCTAAAAACTTACAGGTTAAAAGAAACTTGTCAGGTTACGCTGCTGCAGACCCGGAGTGGTTTGCGGGGCTCGGTGGAATTAGGTTTTTACCAGCTTCATTCATATCCCACCAGTTCGCACCCCCTGACCTGACAGGTTTTTAAATACCTGTAAGGTCTCGGAAATTCAAAGCGATCAGCGCACTTTAAAAGATTTCAAAAGGCTGAGTTTCTCAGCTTCAAAAAGGAAACCGCTGGTGGCGCTTTTGGCTAAAACCTTACAGTTAAAAGAAACCTGTCAGGTTACGCTACTGCAAACCCGGATTGGTTTGCGGGGCTAGGTGAAATTAGGGTTTTACCAGCTTCATTTATATCACACCAGTCCGCACCCCCTGACCTGACAGGCTTTTAAACACCTGTAAGGTCAGAAACCTGTCAGGTTACGCTGCAAAAGCAAATGGCGGGGTTTATCGAGAATCAAATTAGAGACACAAACTCCATTACGCTGTGGCGGCACGGAGATCTCTGCGCACCTCCGCCCTTCGGCGGAGCAAAAGCTTCGCGTGCTTTGCGTGAACCTGACACCCATAGCGCATTTCACGCAGATACTTGGAATCCGAAGAATTTCGGAGGCGCGCAAAGTTTATCGCAGAGTGCGCAGAGCCCAAAGCTGCTCATTTCTTTTTTCATCACCAGTTTGCGTGCCCTGACCTGACAGGTTTTCAAATACCTGTAAGGTCTCGGAAATTCAAAGCGATCAGCTCGCTTTAAAACCCTTCAGAAGGCGGCATGCTTCTCAGCTTAAAAAACCCTAGTGCTTTTCCTCGCCTTTCCAGGCAAACTTCACCAGGGTTTCGAGGGGAACGTATTCGAGTGATTTTACGTGGGTAGCTTCCAAAACCATACTAGGCGCCACGCCGGCATCGTAGGCTTCCCTCCAGCGAAGTACGCAAAGGCACCATTTATCCCCGGGCTTTAGTCCGGGAAACCGGTAGGCGGGTAGGGGAGTGATCAGGTCGTTTCCCTGACTTTTGGAGAACTCCAGAAACTCCGCCGTCATTACCGCGCAAACGGTATGCGTACCGCGATCGGTTGCCCCCGTACTGCAGCAGCCGTCGCGAAAATACCCCGTCAATGGGTCAGTGCTACACGGGATTAATTTTTCGCCAAATACGTTTAGACTCGGTATTTTTTCGGTGTTTTTTTCCATGGTATTCTGGGCGCTTAGGGTAATGGTGATAAAGGCTGTAAACAGCGCGGGTGAAATCTTTTTCGCGATTTTTTGCAAATCAGCCATTGCTCCCGGCAGTTGCTTTTTCGGCTTTCCACTCGGAATAAGCCTTTTTCAGATTTTCAGAAAATACTTCCGCAGGCTGCGCACCGGAAATGCCGTATTTGCGGTCGATCACAAAAAAAGGAACTCCTGTGATTCGGAAGTCACGCGCTTCTTGTAAATCCGCGTCCAGCGCATCCTGATATTTTCCATTTGTGAGCGCTTCGTCTACGTGTTCGGGCTTTATCCCCACATCTCCTGCCAGGGCAACTAACTCATCCCGGTTAGCGACATTGGCTCCTTCCGAGAAATACGCTTTCAAGAGCCGTACCTTCATCTCCGCACCTTTTCCTTCCGTCTTTGCGAGCTGGAGCAGCCTGTGAGCCTTTGTGGTGTTTACCGGTTTCACGCGGTTAAAGTCCATTTTAATTCCCACATTTTCGGCCATGGATTGCACGTGTGCCGTCATTTCTTTCACCTGTGCTGGGGGCATTTGCTTTCGCTCTGCGAGTGAAGTGAATATATCCTGATCTGTTTCGTTCGGCAGGGTAGGGTCGAGTAAAAAGCTTTTCCACACGACTTCAATTTCGTCCCTGTTCTCAAATTTTTCTATTGCTTTGTCGAAGTGCGCTTTGCCGATGTAGCAAAACGGACAGGCGACATCGCTCCAAATTTCTACTTTCATAATGCTTTTTTAAACTAACTCGGTATAGCTCGGAATGTTTTGTATTTATCTGCAATAGCACTACTCGATAACTACTGGAAAGCCTTTCGCGTGCCGATCTGAAATAATTTGTACAAAGTACAAACCGGGGCTGAGCTGAAGTCCAGAGTCGAATTGAAACACCGATTTCCCACCGGTGACTTGCTGACGCGAAAATAGGTGTTTAATCTGTCTCCCTTGCGCATCGGTTAGGCGTGCAGCGAGCGAAGTGGTTTGCGGCAGGTCGAGTTCCAGATTGAAACTTCCGCGATTGGGATTGGGGTAAATCTGTACATCGAAAGCGGGGCTTTCTGTATCGGAATTTGAAAGTGAAATACCCTCCAGAAAAGCCATGGTGGCTATCACATTCTCAAGTCGCATGTCATCGGTTTCGGTTACCGACATATCGAAATAATAGGCGAGGGTAATGTATCCCTGTCCAACGCGGTAGGTACCGCAAATGGCATCATTAAGGGGGTAGTCTTCTCCGGCCATCCGGAAAACGGGAGCCACATCTTCGCGCGGCGTTACACCATCTACCCACCAGAGCGTTTCAAATTCCCAGGTGAGGGTGTCGAGGTCGGGTACCGGGGAGTTTTCATCGGGAACTACAGATGGGGCGCCAATTCCGCCATCGTCGGCTTGCGCCTGGGCATCGTGCGATTCTAGCCCGAGGTAATCGTACGCAAAATCTCCCGGGCCAAAGGTTACCGGCGCGGAACCGTAACGGTCGAATAGAAAATCAAGGCCAACTACCCAAAGCTTGCCGCCGCCATCCAGGTAGCCCATCAGGTCTTCGTTGTCGCTGTCGTCGCCATTCCAAAAGTAGAGCCCGGCGCCATCGCCTGCGGTGTGCCAGACTACCAAATCAAATTCGGCCATGTATTGCACCGTCGGACTATCGCCTTCTTCCACGGCGTCGTAATACACCGGACTGTACCCCGCATCTTCAATCGACTCGAAAAAGCGCTCGGCATTCTCAAAATTGTCGTCGGTGTCGTCTACAAAAAGCACGGAGAATTGCCCCTGCACATTCAGCGAAATCACAAGAATTGATGCAATGGAGAGTAGGCGTATAATCATGATGGGATAGGTTTGATACAAAAATAAAGTTAACCAAATGTATTCGGAATAGCAGATAAAAGATAGGAGTTACCCATTTGGATCGCAAGTTTCAAAAAAAGATTTTCAGGGACGTAGCTGTAGATGTGCGCCCTCCGCCGAAAGGGCACAGAGCCCCGAACTTGTTTCGGGGCTGTGTTCTCGGCAAAACACGTCTTTCTTGTCCATTTTTGAGCTCCTTGCGAAATCCCGAACTCGTTTCGGGGTAAGCGAAGCAACCCCGGACTTGCTCCGGGGTAAGCGAAGCAATCCCGAACTTGTTTCGGGGCTCACTGTTCCTCCGCCATGCGGCGGAGTCCTAGTATCCGCGTAAATCATTTAAAGAAATAAAGCGGTTTAGTTATATGATAGGTAATAAAGGCAACAACACAGAAAGCAGGCAACAAAAAGGCAACATTAGATTTTTAAGAATCTGAAAAATAAATTGTTAGGTATTTGTTGCCCTTTGGTTCAGCGTTTCATCCTTACCCGGTTTTGTGCAAAGAATTGGGTGGCGTTTATAGTGAAAGGAAAATAAAATGGGTAAGCGGGATTACAAATCCCTTGAGACCGTGAGCGCAGGATTACTCCGTTCGCGCAGGCTTGTGTACAGTCCAGTCGTCCACTTCGTTTACCGGTGCTTCGCAGGATTTACCTTTGGTGAGAACCCCCGGAGCAAGTCCGGGGTAAGTTGTAATCCTGCGATGTTAAATTTTAGGATTTCCAATCCGCTAAAAACCCCAACGAGCCATTTTAAATATTTTACGATAACTCCCAACTTAAGAACAGGAACAGATTCAAAAAAAACCGTAGCTCGTGCCCGAGCCTTCACCCTGCGAAAATCCAAACTGCCACGGCAACTGCGATTAGAGCAAGGGATGTAAACGACGATCTTTCCAATCGTTTTTCTCTTCTCCTTTTCAATTGTCGCTATGGAGACGGGCTATTCGTTTTGCTTCACAAATCTTCCTCTGTAAACCGCGCGGCCATCCTGCGTGATTAGAACGATATACATACCGCCCGGCAGGTTTGCTACATCCACTTCGTTGTTTTGAAAGGCCTGTGCTTTGACGATTTTACCAATTGAATTCAGGATTCGGACTTCCCCGTGTTGGGCTAATTCTACACCGCTAATGGAAATTCGATCGCGGGCGGGATTGGGGTAGATGTGCAAGGTTTGGTACCCGGAGTTTTGCTCTTCTGTACTCAGCGGCACTCCCCATTCCACGTCACCCGAAGAATAGAATAGCAGCTCGCGCCAACTGCTGTAATAGAAACTCGCTGAACAATTGTAGTACGGTCCACCCAATCCCGCGTAATACCGTTGGTAGGTTTCGGGATTATTAAAGCAGCCCCAATCGATAGCTGATGCATAGCAGGAGTCTTCATCGAAATATTGTTCGAACAAGGGGCCTGCGAAGTAGTAGCTCTTCGATGGTCCAAATTCAGCGTTTTCCAACCAATTGAAATTGCCATAGTAATCCTGGATGAGCGGCCGTCCTGCGGGAAGGTCAAAAAGGGAGTCGGGTACGATAGTTCTCGATATCACTTGTGTATCGAACGGCTGTATATCGATGTCGGCTACGGGTCCGCTGTAGAGCCACTTCCTTATTTCCATCTCGTAAACAAGGCTGTCGGGATATACGGTTTTATCTAAAACCCTTTCTGCAATCTGCCAAAGGGTGATATCTCCCTGACTTTGACTGCCCTGTTCGAAGTGAATTTCATCGCCCACTTCAAAATTGAAGACGTCGAATGTTTTTAGGTCTGGAGGTCCCGATTGGCCTGCTATTCCAACCAGTTCTTTCGGTTGCCATGTTCCGATAATATCGTAACTAAAATCGGGAAAACTCGCCAGCAATGGAAAGGCCAATAGTCCGGGCTCTTCGTCGGTAAACTTAAAATACGCATCGTTTACGGGGTGGTCTACAGACTCTAAATCGGCATTTAACATCTGAAGACTGATTGTTTTAACGGTAAAAAATTCATCGAGATAAGATTCACTTCCGATATTGCTTACCGTGGCTTCTACGATTTCTTCTCCATCGGCCGATTCGAAAGCTATCCACGATTCTCCGAGGCTGTTTTGAAAATGAATCGCAACAGTGTCGTTTCTTCCCGTGACAAACCGGTGTGTTCCGCCGGGCGAAATCCGAATTTCTTTGCCGATGTGAGAACTGCTATTTGGCAGGTAACAATCATTGTCGCTATACCATTGCGGGTGGGGATAAAAAATGGAGTCGCCATCAAATGCAGCCGAGTCAATCTCGAGCGCAAAAGTTTTAGAACCCTCCTGATAATACCGCGTTTCACTGCTTGAGAATACCATATCGGAACTTTGAACCCCTTCGAATTCAAAGTCTAGCAAGAGCTTTCCAAAATACGAGGATATATTTCCATCGTCATTGACGAACCTTCCCAGGAAAATTAAAGCTTCATCTTCTATTAGGTTAGTTCTAAAAAAAGAACCCGGGAGTAAATTATCTACCCAGGCAATTCCATTATCACCAAAGTTTTCGATGGCGGCGCCGTTTTCATCAAAGGCCATCAAACCGCTATTCCCGAAACCGTCGTTGCTCCTTGAAATTTTAGCGATTATAAGGTTTTCAGCGTCTGTGTAGAACGCTTCGCTCGCCCGGTAGTCGTACGTTTCGTCGCCGTAAACCATATGCCCGTTATCTCCGAAGGTTTCATCGGGTACACCCGAATCAGATAATTTGGTAAACAGCAATTTATCCAGTCCGCCGACTTGAGTTTTCCCCGCGGCCAAAATTTGGCCATTTCCAAATCCGGTTGCGTGGTTGTAATAATCGCCCGGAACAGATTCGTCGTATTCGTAAACGCCATCGTTTCCAAATGCTAAATCCAATCCTTCGTCACCGAATTTAAGTATAGCCGCCGTTCCCTGGCCCACTTCCAAACCGCTGTATCTCATGGGTAAGAAAAAAACATCTTCGGGCGAAATATATGCTCTGCCAGCCGAGAACCACGCGTCAAAACCATCGCCTAAAGAATAGGACCATTCGTAATTTCCCGACCTGAAAAAGGAGAGTTCGGGAAAGTTATAGGATTGGTGGAAGTAAGTGCGGGATGAAATTAAATCGCCGTTACTTGCCTGATATACGTCCGGGTATCCGGTTCCACTTCCCTGTCCGCCATATTCTTCCGAAAAGCCATCATTTGGCGCAGAAGTATTGATGGTGCCGTCGGCGTTTAATTCCAGCCAAAAAGCTGATATAGCCGGGCCCTGTCCGGAATGCATGTTTCCAATAGCGCGAATCGTCCCATCACCTCGTTCTATCACATCGCTAAACTCATGGTTTTCGTCGTAGTATAATTCGGGTCTCACCATTCCGCTATCTCCGAAATCCAAATCCAGACTGCCGTTGGCATGAATTTTCACCAAAATGGATTTTTTAAAATCACTACCCTCGACCTGGGTGTATCCAACGGCAAAAATATGCCCCGCATCGGCGAGGTAATAATCGTTTATAACGAGATGTTCACCCGGTATTTCAAGATTCACAAAGCCTTCTTCGGCCCATGATTGATCTGGTGCAACCGATTGAGAGAGCAGGCTGTGAGAAAGAATAGCGGTAAGTGCGAGAAGGATAGCTGATTTCATAGTCATATGGTTGAGCTTACAAGGTAAGAAAGATTGATAAAGTCTTGTTTTAAGGCGCTTTAATTCGAAGTGCTTTTTAGTCAAACTTGTAATGCCATTTGGTTCAGCCAGCTTTGGGAGAAGGGTCCTTCGGCATCGCAATTAAGGGTCGCTGTGGCAGGATGATTACTACATTCGCGCAGGCTTAAACACAGTCCAGTAGTTCATTTCATTGACGGGTGCTTCGCAGGATTTTTA
Organism: Flavobacteriales bacterium; assembly: GCA_020201045.1. Classification (GTDB taxonomy): domain Bacteria; phylum Bacteroidota; class Bacteroidia; order Flavobacteriales_D; family Cryomorphaceae; genus JAIVHP01. The sequence goes on along the minus strand of JAIVHP010000064.1, from coordinate 296 downwards.
ATCCTGCGATGGTATTTTAGGATTTCCAATCCGCTTAAAAGCCGAATCCACGATGTTCTTTTCGCTCCGATTTATGCGGGATTTTAAATCTCTGGAGACTGCACAACGCCAGAAGGCATTTCCACATGGATGAGTTTACGTTTGACGAGATAACCTGTTTAAAATTTATTTATTAATGCGAATCAAGAGTTGAAAATAAGGCCAATGAGCCCAGCTGCAATTTTCCCAAATACATGAACGAGTAAACCTTTTGTGGATCTCACTTTCCCTGCTCTTTGGATATCTGTTTTTTCAAT
>JAIVHP010000311.1 GCA_020201045.1 Flavobacteriales bacterium | reverse complement strand
ACATAATGCTGTGGTCAAGGGTTTCGCGGCTGGCGTGTGGATCAAATTTTTGTGGATCGTTAGAGCCGGTCCCAATCACGTAGTGCGTGTGGTGCGACGTCTCGATCAAAATATGCTCAATATCTGCGAAGTTGCTGATTTTGCTTCGCATCCTGGCGGCCAAATCAATCAGCGCCTGCGATTGGTATTCTGCGCTGTGCTCTTTGGTATACGTTTCCAGAATGGCTCGTTTCTCTTCGCCGGGCTCGGGTAGGGGAATGGTGTATTCCGCATCGGGACCGCTAAGTACCCAGGCTATCACGCTGTCTTCTCCTTCGTAAATAGGCGATGGGCTTTTTTCGCCGCGCATGGCTCTGTCAACTGCTTCTATCGCCAATTTGGCTCCGTGTCCGGGAACGTAGGCTTTCCAACTTGAGATTTCGCCTTTTCGGCTTTGGCGCGTGCTAACTGAAACGTGAAGCGCTTGCTGAATGGCCTGGTAAGTGGTTTCGGTGTCGAGACCTAAAAGTGCGCAAACGCCGGCTGCTTGTGCCGGGCAAAGGTGGGCTACGTGGTCTATTTTATGCTCGTGCAAACAAATGGCTTTCACCAAATTTACGTGCACTTCGTAGGCAGCTACGATGCCCCTTAAGATATCTTTCCCCGATTTGCCCAATTGCTGGGCAACAGCGATAACGGCGGGAATACTGTCACCGGGGTGCGAGTAATCTGCCGCCAAGAAAGTGTCGTGGTAGTCTAATTCGCGAACGGCAACGCAATTTGCCCATGCGGCCCACTCTGCGTGAACCTTAAAATCTTTTGGCATCCCAAATAAGTTGGCTCCGCGTTCGTCGCGTTTGTGAGCCAGGGCTTGCGAGCGTGCGTTTACCACTGGTGTTCTGTTTACCGAAGCTATGGCGACTGAGGCGTTATCGATTATGCGGTTAATCACCATATCTTCAACTTCCGCGCTTATCGGAACGTCGTCGGTTACTACGCTGGCGAGCTTCCAGGCCAGTTGTTCTTCTTTTGGGAGGTTTGCTTTTGATGGGTAAACTTTTACCAGATGGTCTTTCATTATCTATAGATTTTACTTGAAATTCGAATGTTTTTTGCGGCGCAAAGGTAAGCAATTGTAGGAATTTTTAAGAGTCGCTCCCGGCATCAGGGAAGGTTAAAGTTGGAGTGGAAATGCACCTTGTATCCGAATGAGACCATTTCTTTTTTTGGTTTACACCCATCGTTATAGATAACCTATCATATAACTTTACCGCTAACTTCCTGATGTTGCGTCAGGAGAATTTCGCGAAATCCCGAACTTGTTTCGGGGTAAGCGAAGCAACCCCGAACTTGTTTCAGGGTAAGTGAAGCAATCCCGGACTCGTTTCGGGGTAAGCGAAGCAACCCCGAACTTGTTTCGGGGCTCTCTGAACCCTACGCCCTTCGGCGGAGTTCAAGCATCCACGCTGCAGCGGAGCTCAAGCGTCTGAGCTAATTTTTTGGATATCTGTTTAAATGATTTACGCTGAGTGCACAGAGAAAAAGGACAACCAAAGCTCAAACTGATGAGTTCACAGAGGATCGCGAGCGATCAGTGAGATACCCGACGACATTTCTCTCATTGATTTCTCACAGCGTGCTTGCACGCCTCTGCGCACTCGCCTAAACACGCCCTGCTTTTCCATTTTCTCACTTTTCTCAGCGCAATTTTTCTGCTTACAGTTATTTTATAAATAAATCGGTTTATTTCTGATGGTCAGTTAAATATCAGTTACCAAAATAGATAATAGAGCAGCGCTCATAGAGGAACTCAGGTTAATAAGCAAAAAGGCTGTATGGATGTGATTGCGTCGAAATTACTGCTAACCGAAAAGCCATAATCCGTTTTAATAGATGCAACGGGTTCTTATCGATTTCATGAAAATCGCAAAATAGTTCAACCCTTCGGTTGCAATCACCGCAGGAGTTCTTAAATTTAGGTTTACATTACGCTACCTACAACTTATGGAACTTAAACAAGCATTCGATTCCGTTTCTGAAGAAGAAATGAAGCACTTACTGGATATTCCCATCTGGCTCGCCCTTATGGCCGCCTACAGAAATGACGGTGCGGTAAGTGAGTCCGAAAAGGCCGACGCTGTAAAGCTCGCCCATCTTCGCACCTTCACATCACCAAAATCACTTCACCAGTACTACGAAAAAGTGGATGCGATTTTTGAAAGAAGATTCGAGATTTTGAATTCACGGCTACCCAAAAGTGAACGCGACCGCGAGATTTATCTGGAATCGCAAATAAAAAGGTCACACGCTTTGATCAAAAAATTAGATCGCGATGTTGCCGAAACCCTCGAAGCCAGTTTGGCGAGTTTTTACGAACACGTTTTTCGCGCCGATGTAAGTTTCTTCCAGTATTTCGCCCTTCCGGTAATATCAAATAGGCTCGACAAAAAATCGAGAAGTTTTAATTTTGAAAACCCTTAGGAAAGACTGTCGATGTCGCGGATGAGAATCTTTCCGCGCTCAAAATAAATTTGATTTTCTTTCCGGAGTTCGTTGAGCACTTCGCTTACGGTTTGCCTCGATGTAGCCGTGAGTGTAGCGATATCTTTGTGCGTGAGTTTTGTGCGGATCAAAATTTCATGGCCAATCGGTTTCCCCTTCCATTCAGCGGCATCTTTCAAAAACTCAACAATCCGGGTGCGGACATCGCGAAATGCCAGCAATTCAATTTTGCGCTCCAGTTTTTGTATGCGCAGGCCCATCCACTTCATTACCCTTAAGCTCATATCCTTATCGTGAAGCATGATGTTTTGCAACTCATCCATGCCCAATGAGCAAATAAGCGTATTGTTTTCCATTACCTCCGCAAAGTCGGTTCTCTTTTCCTCTCCAACGAGGATCATCTCGCCAAAAACTTCTCCTTGTCCAAGGATGGTTTTGGTAGCTTCTTTTCCATCTTCCAAATACCTTCCAATTTTAACCCGCCCCTGCACAATCACGTGCAGGTACTCGGCTTTTTGCTGAGGAATGTATATCGTTTCCCCGGAATTGTATTTTTCGGGTTTCGATACAGATTCATTTTGTTTTGATTTTATCGGGCAGAGTTTGCCAAAAAGATCCAACCCCTCAAGGTACCACAGTGCTTGCGCATTCATAATTCGAAATTACCAATAGATATAGTTAATAAAACATCTTTCGCGGATTTTTTTAGAACTGGTTTAATGCCTTGTTTATTCAGTGTAGAACCTCTGTATACATAACCCTTAGCCTGAAGCTTAAACAAAGCGGCATACTTGCCATTTTTTTGCATGAGTTCTTCGTGGCTTCCCAATTCCCGCATTTCACCGTTTTCGAGAAATAAGATTCGGTTGGCCATTCGCACGGTGCTAAACCGATGGGAAATAAGCACTGCGGTTCGTCCTTCCATAAGTTCCGCAAAACGCACAAACACTTCGCTTTCGGCTCGGGCATCGAGAGCGCTCGTAGGTTCGTCTAAAATTAAGAGCTGAGCTTTTCCCATATAGGCGCGTGCCAGGGCAATTTTTTGCCACTCGCCTCCGCTCAAATCGGTGCCGTCCTTAAACCGCTTGCCGAGCATTTGCCTGTATTTTTTAGGCAGTTTTTGAATCACATCGTCGGCCAGACTTTTGGTAGCCGAGTAAAAGGCAAGTTGAAGTGCAACGTACAGATCTTGAGTACTCCAGGTGATGTCTCATGGGATCTTTTCCAAAGTTTTGAACTTTGGAAAAGTTCTTAATATGGTATTTGCGACCGAAAGCGAATAAATTTGCAAGTGGGTTCGGTCACGTCCTGAAAGATGTTGACAAAGTGGGGAAACAGCCTGCCTCGCCGGCCAGACAGGCAAGAGTTTTGAGCCTGCCTCGCCGGCAAGTAAGAGGCGGCGGTGAGGGTTTGCGTGCGTGATGGGCTTTGTGGGAGCTGAAGTGAAAAGTGAAAAATTGAAAGTGGAAGGTGACAAATGGCCGTAGGTTGAATAGATCCGTTGGATTTTTGGATTCAACCGCAATTGGACAATATTGCGCTCTCTCGTCAATACTGGACATTCCCCCTTTGGATCTGTCTGCCTAAGGCATGAGGGGGTTAGGGGGAGGACATTTTAGTATCAAAGATTAAGATCAGCCAAAACACCTGATTTTTCACACCTGGTGTATTTGTTAACGATATCACTTCGCAATTTCCGATTACGAAAGAATCGGATGAGGTATGGATAAGCCCATTTGATCAGTACGAGGTAAATCGATGGCTCTTTGGCAACGTGGAATGCAAATTTTTTCACCGGAATTGCGCTGCGGAGAATGTTGGTAATAAAATGAAAAACAGATATTTATATAGGGAAATGAACGTAGAAAAAATAAGGGCCGAAGATTGTTATCCCCTTAGGCTGGAAGTGCTCCGGCCTAAGGGGAAAACCTATGAATACCAGTATCCCGGAGATTACCGCGAAGACACTTTTCATTTCGGGGTAATGCGCGATGGCAAACCGATTTGTATCGCCAGCTTTTTTGCAAATTCAAATGCCAGCATTATAAGCTCTAACCCGGTGCAATTACGCGGAATGGCCACATCTACAGCCGCACGCGGAATAGGGGCGGGGAAGGCCCTGGTGCGGTTTGCTATGGGGCACTTTCGGGAAAAGGGTCACGACGTTCTGTGGTGCAACGCCCGCGAAGGCGCCGTTGACTTTTACAAAAAACTCGGTTTTGATGTTGTGTCCGAAAAGTTTCAGGTTCCTCTGATTGGGCCGCACTTCGTTATGAAGATTGATTTGAATCCAACGCAAAAATCAGATCAATAAATTGCGCAGAAAATCCATACGCAGGGCAAAACGATCTTGAAATCCATCGGAAATCGCATGGCGTTACCAACGATCAGTTTTCCAAAATATCTTTATCTTGAGCTCCGTTTATGAGCAGAGTGAGCATCAAATATCATTTTTCGAATACAATCAAAGGCCAATCTGGCTGTCGGGCTCACTCAGGCGCCGCCAAAGTTCAAAACCCAAACGCGCTGGAAACCCTTATAAGAAACGACTTAGATGTGGGGCAAGATGGTTACTTACACGTTCTATGGCTGTTGGGCGCAGGAACGAGCCCTTACAGCCATGAACCCCGGCTTTATGTCGGGGCTTATGCTTGCCCTGAGCGTGTGCCGATGTTTTGTGCGTCAGCAGTCGAATGGGTGAGTAATGGTAGCGATGCCAAAGTTAACTTCGATAACTTCCTGGTGCAATATCAGCGAGGAAAACTCAGACAAATAAACGATTACGGCTCACCCTTCGCTTTCGCTCCGGCTATCGCGTATGGCTTCACCATTGCAGGGCTTAACAGCAACTCCGACGAGTACCTGAATAAGTATACCAGTAAGGAATTACAGACCGGAGAGTTTGACATCAGTTTAAGTACAGGCCTGGAGATGTTTGACTTTGGTTCTCGCTTCTACGATCCGCAATTGGGGGTTTGGTTTACGCCCGATCCTGCCGAACAGTTCCACAATCCTTATTTGGGAATTGGGAATAACCCGGTGGTGTATGTGGATCCGGATGGGGAGTTTATTCTTACGGCCTTAGCAATTTCAGGATTGTTATTGACCGATGTTGGTTACGACATACAAAAAGCAGTAGCACCAGTTGCCGCTCATATCGATTTAAACTTTGGTAGCCACGCAAATGGTATAGGTTTAGATGTCTCTGTGGGGCTACCTCAGGCACTACCAGTAAACTATAGGTATGACATAGGAGCAACATATTATTTTAATCGACCGGGCGGATATGGTGACGGTTGGCAGATACGTAACGGTGCTGAGTGGGGATTTGTTTTACCGGGCTTACAAGTACAATATGGTGGGATGCGATATCGCGATTACAGCGGTGGCGAATTGCTCGCTGATCAGGTGGTGCATACGGCGCAGATTGGAAGCCCTTTGTTCAATGTGGCCTACTCCAATGATACTGACGACTCATTTCCGTGGGCTAAATATGTTCCACTTATACCTGATTTAAAGAAAGGTGGCCCTCCCAGCAATGACCGGTATCGAACCGCTTCAGGAAGGATACGCGCTGGTTTGTTTGAAACAGGCTTCTTCTTGCACACGGGTGAAGCTGAAGCATTCGGACGAGTTGATACAGACGGTGATGGAATAAGAGAAACAAGAGCATTTACAGGGGGCAATATTAATGACTCAAAACGAAGCAACGGTATTGCTTATTTCGGTTTTGGCGGCTTTAGGGTTGGATGGGACTCTGAAGGGGTTCGTAATTTCTTGCAGAACCGTGTTGCCCATGATGGATGGTCGCCTCAACCGCTCAATGGCTCAAGATACCCATACGTGCTACCTACTGACCGGGACTCAAGGTTTGTTTTTCAGTTCGGTGTTTTCTAGAATACTTAGCGTTATGTCAAATACATTCTTGTTTCCTATTATTGCTATGTTGCTCATGTCAAGTTGTGAAAAGAGTGGCCTATGCGAAGATGATGAGCTATCTCTAGAAAGGGAAGATTATAATGGAAGTACGCTTAATCTCGATGGCTATTATTATGGAGATGTATCACAGAACAGCACACCACCGCTAGTTACCGTTTATTATCTGTATCATAATGGTGTATTCTACACTTCAGATGCTTCAGATCTCAATGAAGCTGAATCTGGTAATATTGTGGTTGATGTAGAGAACGAACTTGGTAAGCAGATAAAATCTGCATGGGGCGTTTTTCAAGTAGAGGGTAGCACTATCGAAATTGACCGCTGGCAAGCAAGCACAACAGGTTGTGAAACCACCATTTACGAAAAAGGGGAAATCTTAAACGACAGTACTTTTGTGCTTACCAGGCGTGAATTTAGGGATGATGGCAAAGTAACTACAGTGCAGGATATCAACGCTACCTTCAAATTCGTGCCGCTACCCGAAAAACCAGACAGTACCAATAGCTTTATTAATTAATATTTAGCCGAATGAAGAGTAATTCTTTACTATTTGCAGTACAGGCCATTGCAGTCACACTTGTTTTTACTTTAAACATTTCAGAGAGCTTCGCACAAGCGCCGTCTGATTCCAAAAATAATTTTACGGCCGGTGCAATGTTTGGGGTAAACCGGTTTTCAAAAACAGTGGGCTCCGTTTATGGCAGTTACATTATTCGGGATATTATTGATATGCCAATTCAATTTAGGGCCGGTTATAATTACAGCCAGGGAAAAACAGATTTTGATGGTGTACAGGCGTTGGAATATAATTCACACGGCTTAAAGTTTGATGGCAACGTATTTTTGAGCAGAGGCTTATATCTTGGTTTGGGTATGGCACTTCAGCTAAATTGGGTGGAACGTGCTTCACGCAAACAGTATGAAAGCTTAATGCCTCGGGAAGCTCCAAATTATTTTACTGGTTTTTTGGGGAGCGCTCAGGCAGGGCATACTTTCAGGCTATTCTCCGGTTTTTTACTAAATATCGAGGCCGAAATAGCCGCACATACCTATACCATCGCCACGGGCGATGTGTATTTCAGCAATTCGTCCAACCCAGGCCCGCCTTCAAGCGATTATGCAGAAGAGAAAAAGACAAATTTTCTGACAGAAGGGACAATAGGCATCGTATATATTTTCCCTAACTGAAATAAAGTACGCAATGGCATCATGTATTTTGGTTTTGGCGGTAGTGCGCTCGGGATGCGCTTCAGCCACCTCTTGAGTGGCGGGCACTAGATCAACCTCTTTGACGACACCGAGGTGATGGTGAACATCTATTAGACCATCGACAAGATGCGCAACAAATTCGGCGACCGCGCCACGGGCATCGGGGCCCGCACAATCGGACGAAGCAACCCTTTCTAACTTAGAACCGCCCTTGCCTGATACTTTGGGTAGTCCACTCGTGCTGTAAATTTTGCGAGCAGAAACCTGTGGAATTATAAGAAGAAATGATTGCACTTTCTGCTGGTTGGTAAATCAAATGATCAGACGAAGAAGAACTTCAACATTTCGTCTCAAACTGAATAATTCAACATAGACACCTTTGAAAAAATCTAACCTTAGTCTAGAATTCAGAAAAATCTAAATCGATGAAAAAGGTATTCTATCTGGGGTTTGTGCTTGTATTGGGGTTGCTTCTTTAGAGTTGCAGCGACGACGATGACGACAATGGCCCTTCGGTTAACGGTACAGGGGCTGATGGATATACGGCAAATAGTGTCGATTACTTGATCGAAATTCTTTCATAAATGAAGGTGTTTTTAGTCCATATTTTAATTCTCGGAATGGTGGGCGAAATTATGGAGGCCATGCGCTCAAGAGTAAATTTCATTGGATAGATATTCCTATAAATCTACTTTACAATGGTGGTTACAGATTATTTGGATTTATCTTTTAAAGACTGAAATGATGAGAGTTATAGCTTTTATATTACTGTTATTTGTATTGGTAATTTCTACGGGCTGTCCGGAAAATTTTGACGAGCCCGACTCTACAGTTGTTTTGAAAAACACATCCAATATGGATATTGTACATCTTATGGAAAGTCGTTTGGTTGCTGATACTGCATTACCCCTACCTACGCCTTTTCCCGGTGAAGGGAATATAGCAAACTCGATTATTCCAGCTGACTCTTCACGCGCGTACACTGACTCTTATATTCAGGGGTTTGAAGAAAACCCAAATAAAGTGCTGATGATATGGTTTTTTTCACGAGATAGCGTTGAGCAGTTGTCTTGGGACAGTATTGTAACGAATTATCAAATTTTACGCAGGTACGATCTCACTTTGAATGATTTAGAAGCGATGAACTGGACTGCAGAATACCCCTAAAAAAATAGTTTGATACCGTTATTATATTTTTGAATATAAAAGTCTTTGCCCTTCTGTTTGTTGTGCATGGTATCAATGTATTTTAGTATAGCTGTTCAGTTCCCTTTGTCATGTTTAATTGCTCAAATCCGGGCTCGCCTTAAAGGGAGAATGGCGTTTTTTCTTTTTTCAACGGAATATCTTTCAACGGGAGGAGAAAAAGCAGAATCTTTTATCTTTCGCAAAGAATGGGATGCCGACAGCTCACATATTACGAAAAACCTGCTACACCGCTAAGGGTACTGACTGACAATGGCACAATAACAGTCATTGTGGTTTGTAGCATCCGCTACAATAATGAAAAAGTTGTACAGGGGTGGGTGTTGCCTCATCCGGATGGTGAGTTTGTTTGGATGATTTCAGTAATTGCTGGTGTAGCTTTTGGGGGTATTAATTTAGGTATTCAAGCATCTAATGGCGACATTAATAATTTTGGCGTTGGATTGAAAGCTTTTGGGCTCGGTTTTGACACGCGTTTCCCATTAGACCGGTTACCTATATGAAATGAAAAATATTGTCTTTTTGTTGTTTAGTATTAAGCCGAGCATTTATTCTATATCGCGGAGATTAGGAAGATCTTCAACACGTCGTCTCAAACTAAATAATTCAACCTACCCACCTTTAAAAAATCCATATCTTAGACAGGAATTCAGAAAAATCTAAATCGATGAAAAAGTTATTCTATCTGGGGTTTGTGCTTGTATTGGGTTTGCTTCTTTAGAGTTGCAGCGACGACGATGATGACAACGACGGTTCTTCGGATTATATAAAAAGCTTCAACAACATAAATTAGTACAACAAGTTCCAATGAAAAGAATGATTCTATATTTCCCGCTTATTGCTTTGCTCATTTCATCATTTGGATGTGAAAAGCTCAAATGCCACCGTGAATTTACTTTTGTAAATAATACAAGCGATTCAGTTGTTATTGGCAACGCTATACACAATGTTTATGGGAATTGCAATATTAATCGTTGGAATACGGTTTCTCCAAATGGGGAGGCAGAAAATGATTATCGCCATTGTTTAGAAGCTGAATTTTCGAAAAAAAATCTCGAATTTTATATGATAGCTGCGGATAATTTTAATAATCAGGAAGATTTTTACCCCTGTGATTCTATTGAGTTCATGAATGAAATATTGGAAGAATACAGTGTTACTTTGGACGAATTGCAGGAAAATGATTTTAAGGTGTATTACCCATGAAAGCAACAGCTATGACATTAGCCTTGATTGGCCTTATGAGTTGTGGTAAACAGCCCACATCAAATTTTACCTGGGAACCACAAGATCCGATTGCTGGAGAAGAAGTACAGTTTACCAATAAGTCTCTCAATGCCGAGCGATATTCGTGGAATTTGGGCAATATGAAAATTAGCAGCGACGAAAACCCTAAAAACATTTACGAAACCGCCGGAGACTACATTATAGATTTGCGTGTGTATAATGGATCAAAATCAGATGAAAAAACGGTTACAATTTCTGTTTCACCCTAAACGAACCTTTGTGCAGAACCGTGTAGCTCATGACGGATGGTTGCCCCAGCCGCAATTCGGTACACGATACCCTTGGTTTGAAGAAGTTGATGGCGATCCATTTTTTGTTTTTCAGTTTGGTATATTTTAAATGGCAATCGCTATGAATTATAACTTTATATGTGAAATAACACGCACTAGTGTGTGTTATCCAATTGATGCCAACAACAGGGATTACAAACCTATTGATGAAGCTGGACATTGGACAACGGTCGATACGAGATTTGAATCTGAAGTTTTAAGTAGCGATCTTTTGGCTGAACGGCATAATCTATATAACGGCAATATTGGACATAGCGTAAACACGCTCGTTAATCCTGAAGATATGAGCCCGCAGCCATTGGGGAATGGATACGTTTATGATCAACTTCACCGGCTTAATCAATCCAGAAGTTTTGATAATATAAATGCAAGTACCAATACCTGGGAGAGCGGAACTACATATGAAGGTATGTATGAAAATTTCTTTAGCTACGATGCTAATGGAAATATTGAAAGTCAACGACGTAATGATCGCTATGGTTTTACAATTGACGATTTAGATTATTTCTATTTCGATGATCCGAATACAGGAAGAAAAAGAAATCGACTGTATCATGTACAGGATGACCCGGGCTCAGACAATCTATACCCCGATGATATTGATGATATGGGTGTTTTTGAATCAGGAGCATCATTGGTAGAATCAGAAAATAACTATTTGTACGATGGATTAGGGCAACTGATAGAAGACAAGCAAGAAGAAATTGGATTGATCGATTGGAGAAATGACGGAAAAATTCGTCACATT